>JAKZXP010000130.1:0-8055 GCA_047514915.1 Terriglobia bacterium | reverse complement strand
CTTCAGCACCGACCACAAGGTCATCGGCATTCAGTATTACATGCTGGCTCTGTTCTCGGTGTTCCTGGGAATGGGCCTGTCGGTGCTGATGCGGTTCCACCTGGTGTGGCCATCGGCTGAATTGCCCGGGATGGGCATCATGAAGCCGGAAACCTACCTGGCGCTGATGACCATGCACGGAACGTTGATGGTGTTTTTCGTGCTGACCACCGCGCCGCAGGGCGGCTTTGGCAATTACGTGCTGCCCCTCCAGATTGGCGCCGCCGACATGGCCTTCCCGGTGCTGAACATGCTTTCCTTCTGGGTGACCTTCGTCGGGCTGTGCGTCCTGGTGGCTTCCTTTTTCGTCGTTGGCGGGCCCGCCAGCGGCGGCTGGACCGCCTACCCGCCGCTGAGCGCGCTGCCCGGAGCCGCCCCCGGTCAGGGGATGGGACAAACGCTGTGGATCGTCAGCCTGGTCTTTTTCTGCGCTGGTTCGCTGCTGGGGGCGCTGAATTTCATCGTGACCACACTGGACTTGCGGGCCCGGGGGCTGTCGCTGATGCGCCTCCCGCTGACGGTTTGGGCCTGGTTCACCACCGCGATTCTGGCGCTGCTGGCCTTTGCGGTGCTGGCCGCCGCTGGCATCCTGCTGATCATGGATCGCTCGGCGGGCACCAGCTTTTTCGTCCCCGGCGGGCTAATCCTCAGTGACCGGATTATTGATCACAAGGGCGGCTCACCACTGCTATGGCAGCACCTGTTCTGGTTTTTCGGCCACCCGGAGGTCTATATCGCCATTCTGCCCGGCATGGGCGCCACCTCCCAGATCCTGTCCACCTTCGCCCGCAAGCCCATTTTTGGCTACCGGGCGATGGTGTACGCCCTCCTGGGCATCGGCATCCTGGGCTTCTTCGTGTGGGGCCATCACATGTTTATCAGCGGGATGAGCCCTTACTCCAGCCTGGCCTTCTCGGTGCTGACCATGGCCATCGCCGTCCCCTCCGCCATCAAAACCTTCAACTGGCTGGGCACCCTGTGGGGAGCCAACATCCGCTTTGCCACTCCAATGCTGTTTGCGCTGGGCTTTGTGTCGCTGTTTGTCACCGGCGGGCTCAGCGGCATCTTCCTCGGCCAGCCTTCGGTGGACATCTATTTCCACGACACCTATTTCGTGGTCGCCCACTTCCACATGATTATGGGCGTGGCCGCCATCTTCGGCATCTTTGCCGGCACCTACTACTGGTTCCCCAAGATGTTCGGCCGCATGATGAACGAGACCTTGGGCCGGATCCACTTCTGGTTCACCTTCGTAGGCGTCTACGCCATCTTCATGCCCATGCATTTCCTGGGCATGGTAGGGCACCCGCGGCGCTACTCGGAGACTACGGGGGTGGATTTCCTGGCGCCGCTGGAGCCGGTGCATCTCTTCATCACCATTGCTGCCTTTGTCACAGCGGTCGCTCAACTGGTCTTCCTGTTCAACCTGTTCTGGAGCATGTTCAAGGGCAAGAAGGCGAGCGAGAATCCCTGGGAAGCAACCACGCTGGAGTGGACTGTTCCCTCGCCGCCGCCTCACGATAATTTCGCAGGGCGGGAGCCCGTTGTTAATCATGGGCCGTATGAGTACGGTGTGCCCGGCGCGCCGCAGGACTACATCATGCAAGACGCTCCGCCGGAGGCTGTAAAAACCTGATGCCGGTTGCTTCTGAAACGGTGGAGAAAGTCGCGGGCGTCGGGGGACGTGGCCCGCGCGACGGCGGCTTCGGTGAAGATGGAGGCCGCGCCGGTCCACAACGCAACCGGCGCGTCTACCGCACGGGTATCTGGATTGCCCTGGCGCCCATCATGATGATGTTTGTCGCCTTTTCCAGCGCCTACATCGTGCGCCGCGGCCTCGGCAAGGACTGGCAACCTCTGGAGCTGCCTGCCATCCTGTGGCTGAATACGGCGCTGCTGGCAGCCAGCAGCCTGGCCCTGGAGCGGGCTCGCGATTGTTTGAACCGCGGGCTGCGAGGCGGGTTTAGCCGCTGGTGGTCGGCGACCACGGTCTTGGGCGTGGCCTTCCTGGTTGGCCAGCTGGGAGCATGGTGGCAACTGACAGATCGTGGCGTCTATTTGGCCAGCAATCCCAGCAGCTCCTTCTTTTACGTGCTGACCGCCGCCCACGGCCTGCACCTGCTGGGCGGCGAAGTGGCGCTGTTGTATGTAGCCTTCCAGGCGGCGCGCGCGGGAGCGGGTCCGGCCCCGCGCATCGCGGTGGATGTGACCGCCGTGTACTGGCATTTCCTGGGCGGCTTGTGGGCCTTCATCTTCCTGCTGTTTTTGGTTTGGAGGTAGGAAAAATTGTCTGACGCAACAGCACAGGCCCGGGCGGAGATTTGGGGCGGCGGAGTACGCCCCTATGCGGTGCCCTCGAAGAAGCTGGGCATGTGGCTGTTCATCATCTCTGACTCGCTCACTTTCTCCGTGTTATTGGTAACCTACAGCTACGTGCGCCTGGCCAGCACTGACTGGCCCACCCCGTTTCATGGCTCCAGTATCGCTCTGGCCAGCGTCATGACCTTCTGCCTGCTCTCGAGCAGTTTGACCATGGTGATGGCGGTTGCCGCTGCCCATCAAGACCGCCGCAAGCAGGCCGTGCGGTGGCTTTTTGCCACCATCGCGGGCGGCCTGGCGTTTATCGTGCTGCACGCGAATGAGTGGCTCGGTCTGCTCCATGAGGGGATGAGGCCGTTCAGCAACCCCTGGGGTTCACCCCTGTTTGGAGCCACCTTCTTTACCCTGACCGGCCTGCACATGACCCACGTCGCCATCGGGGTGATTTACCTGACGATCGTAGCCCTGGGATTCCGCGCCGGCCGCTGGAGTGGAACGGACGTGGAGGTCAGCGGGCTGTACTGGCACTTTGTGGATTTGGTCTGGATGTTCATTTTCCCGCTCGTCTATTTGATGTCGGCCAAGATCTAGCGGGCAGGGAAGGAGGCATATGAGCGCGCATAGCGAGGAGCACGCTGGAGCCGGGACCAAGCTGTATTTGGTCGTCTGGGGCTGGCTGCTCGGCCTCACCGCGGTGGAGGTCTTCCTGGCCTACCTGCAACTGCCGCTCGTACCGATGCTCACCCTGCTGATGGGCCTTTCCCTTGTCAAGGCTGCCCTGATCATGTCCTACTTCATGCACCTGCGCTTCGAGCGGTTGCGACTGGTATTGACGCTGGTGCCCGCGCTAGTGATCACCATCAGCCTGCTGTTCGTGTTTTACCCGGATAGCCTCCGCATCCTAGAGTTGGGCCAGCCGTGAGCTTCCCTCGTGCCATTGCGCTCGCTGTCCTGCTGCTGGCGGTAACTGCTCTGCCTGCTGCCGCGCAGTGTGCCATGTGCTACAGCACCGCTGCGGCCCAGGACTCAGAGGCTATAAAGGCACTGAACCTGGGTATCCTGGTCTTGCTGATTCCTCCTGTGGCCATTATGGGCAGCATTCTCTTGCTCGCCTTCCGCTACCGCAACTCCGATCCCACGGAAGCGGAACAGACTCCCTCTCCTCAGCCCTCGCGGAAATCCTTTCAGGTGGTCTCCTCACCCACCGTTTAATCGCGCGCCATTGCGGCGCGGTTCCCTCGCGCTCGGGAGGTAGGAGAACATGCTGCTGAACTCGGAGACAGATGCGCTGCTCGTCGTAGACGTGCAGCCGACGTTCATGCCCGGCGGCGGCCTACCCGTCGAGGAGGGCGATCAGGTGGTGCCGGTGGTGAAGCAACTAATGGAGCGCTTCCCGCCCGCGCGCCGATTTGCCACCAAGGACCAGCACCCGCGCGGTCATGTTTCGTTGGCCAGCTCCTACGTTGACTTTGCGCCAATGACGCCTCTGACGGCGGCAGCCGTTGCGGCCTGGACCGAAGCGCAGCATTGCCTGGCCCCGCACGCCGGGTTCACGCTGGCCGAATTGAAACAATACCTCAGCCAGGTCCAGGTGCAGGTGCTGTGGCCCGATCATGCCATTGCCGGCACGACCGAGGCGGAACTGCACCCGGCGCTGTCGGAATCGGAATTCGCCTTTGTCCAGGTGAAAGGTACGGACCCTAAGTGCGACTCCTACAGCGGTTTTTTCGACAACCTCCGGCGTGCGACGGGCCTGGCCGAACGGCTCCGCCACCGAAGGGTGCGCCGTTGCTTCTTGGTGGGATTGGCGTTCGACTACTGCGTAGGCTGGTCGGCTGAAGGGGCGGTATCCGAGGGCTTTGAAGCGGTGGTCGTTGAGGATGCGACGCGAGCGGTCGGGTTTCCCACCGGTAGCGTCGCGAAAATGCGCGCCTCCTTCAAAGAGAAAAACGTTGCGGTGGTGCGCTCCACCGACCTCAAGATGTCCACCGTGGGCTAACTTTACCTTTGCCCGGAGGGCGCGATGAAGGCAAGAGGAGTTTTTCTTTTTTTCAGTTTACTTTTCGTCAATAGCGAAGCAGGGATTTCCGGTCAGGTTGGTTCAGGTCCACACCCAGGACAGTCTATCTACGTAGATGTCACGAAGAATCTGGACCGGTTGATCGCCGAAGAGGACACAGATGGCGACAAGAAAATTACAGTTGAAGATACGCATGCAAAAGAAGAGGAGCGTGGAGACAAACATTTTTGGCTCTTGTCGACAACCGGGAAACGCTACGAAGTGATCGGAACATATTATTTGTCCAACCTGCTCCAGGAGCTGAAGCTTGCGCAGGGTGCTGGATCTGATTACGCCCACATTGATACCGAGAAGATCTTTGAGAGTCCCGTTCACCGAGTGTCGCGGTCCATTCGAGAGATTTACTGGGATGGTCTCACCCGGCGAATCGATAAGCAGAACCTTGACCGGCTCTTGGCTGACGAGAAGGTTGCGACTGCCGGATTCCGTTATCTGTACGTGCCCGCCACGGATCCAGAAGCCTACGAATACTTTGCCGAACTGGCGGAGCAGCGTCCGGACCTGCAGCTCCGGGTAGAGTTGCTGCCGGCCAAGATCAGGCCAGAGTACATCAAAGAAGAGCTTGAAGGAAAACACGGAATCTTGTGCCTGGCCCTGGAGCGTAAGGAAGACGGCAAGTACGTCGGAGTACCGTTTGTAGTGCCAGGCGGGCGTTTTAACGAAATGTATGGCTGGGACAGCTACTTCGAGGCGCTAGGCTTGCTGGAAGATGATCGCATCGACCTGGCAAAAGCCATGGTGGACAATTTCGTTTACCAGATTACTCATTATGGCAAGATTCTGAACGCCAACCGCACGTATTATCTTACGCGCTCGCAGCCGCCCTTCCTTACATCGATGGCGCTAGCGGTATACGAACACCTGCCAAAGCACACCGCAAGAAAGACCTGGCTCGAGAATGTCTTGCGGGCGGCCATTCAGGAGTATTACACGGTGTGGATGAGTAAACCACGTTTGACTGAGACTGGGCTCAGCCGTTACTACGGAAATGGCCTCGGGCCGCCACCGGAAGTCGAAGAGGGCCACTTTGATGCGATCTACAAACCGTATGCAGATCAACACAAGTTGGACGTGCGAACATTCGAGCAGAAATACAAAGCCGGTAAACTCACAGTCCGGGGACTCGATGAGTTCTTTGTTCACGACCGATGCGTCAGAGAATCAGGACACGACACAACCTATCGGTGGAACTGGGATGGAGACCGGTGCGCTGATTTTGTCACAGTCGACCTCAATTCGCTCCTGTACAGAATCGAAGTAGACATAGCAAACACAATAAACAAGGAGTTTGGCGGAGCACTGCGGCTCGCTGACGGTTCTGTCGAGACCAGTTCGATTTGGAGTAAACGAGCTGCAAAACGTAAAGTTCTCATCAACAAGTACCTCTGGAATGAAAAGCAAGGGATGTTTTTCGACTACGACTTTAAGAGGAAGAATAAGCAGCACCCTTTTGTAAGTGCCACAACGTTGTATCCTCTTTGGGCCGGCTTGGCATCTCCGGACCAGGCGAAAAAGGTCGTGGAAAACGCCTTGCCGCTGCTGGAACAGGCGGGAGGCATCGTCGGTTCAACCGAAGAATCGCGCGGTCCACTCTCGGAGTCTCGACCGGCACGCCAATGGGACTATCCCAACGGATGGGCTCCACATCAGATGCTGGCCTGGCGTGCGTTGTTAAATTACGGCTTTAATCAAACCGCACGACGTGTAATTTACCGATGGTTATACACAATTACCAGGAATGCGGCGGATTATAACGGGACAGTTCCAGAGAAACTGGATGTGATCACAAGATCGCATAAGGTCTTTGCGGAGTATGGCAACGTGGGAGCGGAGTTTGCCTATATTACGAAGGAAGGCTTCGGCTGGATGAGCGCATCCTACCAAGTGGGACTTAGACTTCTCTCGGCGGATCTGCGGATGCATTTGGAGCGGCTTGTCCCTCCTGAGTGGCTCTTCGGCATTGTTGCACGCTGCTCTCCACACGCAATGCGAATCTTCGACAGATCAGGAAGAGGGGGCAACATGGGTGGCGGGAGTCCAGCGGCTGCACTCGAGATCGCCTGGTGGAGAACGCCAGCTCAAATCAGCCAAAAACGTCTCAAATTCCCCAAAACTCTCAGGGCATCTCCCACCCCGCATATCCCCACCACCGTTTGCCGGGCAGCTTTTTCGGAATAAGTGGCTTGAGAAACTCAATCGATTTTTCAAGTCCCTCTTTGACATCAAAATAATCACACTCCATCTCGATCGAGAGGGCACCCTCGTAACCGACGAACTGCAAAGCCGATAGGAAGTCGCGCCAGAACAGTTGGTCGTGGCCCCACCCGACCAGCGCAAACACCCAGGAACGCGCACCAGGTGTCGTGTGGGACGCGGGGTCAAGGAGGCCTTGTACTGCCATTCGGCCACGATCAAAGCGAATATCTTTGACGTGAACGTGAAGGATTGCATCGGATAGGTACTTGACCACCTCGATCAGGTCCATGCCCTGCACAAACAGGTGCGACGGATCCAAGTTGCAACCGATCACCGGTCCAACCGCCTCGCGCAGCCTCATCAGAGTCTGCGGGGAGTAGACGAGGTCACAGAGCTGGGGCTCGACCGCCACCTTGCAACCGTGGTCCTCAGCAATCTTTCCGTGTTCGCGCCAATAGGGGATCAGGCGCTGTTCCCACTGCCAACGCGTAATGTCGTGGCTGAAGGTCTTGGTGGAGTCGGCGACCCAATAGGGGGTCGTCTCTCCGGGAGCAGCCTCTGGGAGACCGGACAAGACCACCAACCGGTCGACACCGGCCGCTTCCGCCAGTCGGCAAATCTCGCGGAACCCCCGGGAGTACGCTTCCGCCACCTTCTTATTGGGCGACAAGGGCTCTCCATGCGCACAGAACGCGCTGATTTCCAGGCCATGCTGTTTCAACTTATCCAGCCATCGGTGCAGCTCGCCTTTGTCCTTGAGAAGCTTTTCAGTGTCGCAAAACTTGCGCGCGGGCTCTTCCAAAACCCCAACCTCAATCGTCTGCACGCCGCGCTTTTGGAGGAAGTCCAACGCCTCCTCGAACTCAAAGCACAAAACAAAAAAGGTATTGACGCCAAGTTTCATACGAACCTCCCTCCTAAAGGGCAACCAGGCTGATGGCCAGGCTGATGGGCAGGCTGATGGCCAGGCTGATGGCCAGGCTGACGGGTGGTGGCAACCTTTGCCGCTTCTTCATTTCTCACCCGATGCCAATTTCGCGCAGGTAGGCACGTGTCCGCTTGGCGATGGGCAGCGGTTTATCGAACGCCGTCGGATACATGTCCTGTTCCACGATCGCCCAGCCATCGTAAGCAATCTCCTGCAGTGCATCGCGAAAAGCGAAAAAATCTACCATCCCTTGAGCCGGTTCGCAAAAGATGCCCATCTCGGTGGCCTTGTTCAAGGGTATGCGTTCGGCCGCCACTTTCGCGCGGATCTGGCGGTCAACGTTCTTCAGGTGCAGGTACCGGATCCTAGCGTGATGTTTTCTCAGAAAAGCAACAGAGTCTCCCCCGCCATAGGCATGGTGGCCAGGGTCCAAGCAAAGGGAAACGCGCTGCGGGTCAGTCTGTTCCAAAAGGGCTTCGATCTGGTGCTCATG
>JAKZXP010000129.1:0-4920 GCA_047514915.1 Terriglobia bacterium | reverse complement strand
GCTGTGTGACACCAATGGGGGCAGCTTGCCCGAGTTTATTTCGGCGGCGACCGCGCAGGCCCGGCGGCGGGTCCGGGTGCGGCTGGGCATCCATGCCCACAACGATTGCGAGCTGGGAGTGGCCAACACGCTGGTGGCGGTGCTGGCCGGCGCCACCCACATCCAGGGCACCATCAATGGCTACGGCGAGCGCACCGGCAACGCCAACCTGTGTTCGGTGATCCCGGTGCTGGAGCTGAAGCTGAAGAAACGATTGGTCGGACCGGAGAAGCTGCGCACGCTGCCGGGCGTGGCCCGCTACGTGGCTGAGCTGGCCAACCAGCCGCTGCGCGGCGATATGCCGTTTGTGGGCCGCAGCGCCTTTGCCCATAAGGGCGGCATCCACGTCAACGCTGTGATGAAGGACACGGCTACCTACGAGCACATCGGCCCGGAGCTGGTAGGCAACCAGCGGCGCGTGCTGGTTAGCGAGCTGTCCGGCAAGGGGAACGTGCAGTACAGGCTCACTGAGCTGGGTTTCGAGGGCAAGCTCGATGGTGCCAGCGCCGGCGACCTGGTCCGCCAGGTCAAGCAACTGGAATCAATGGGCTATGACCTGGAGGCCGCCGAGGGAACCCTGGAGTTGCTGGCCCACCAGGCCCAGGGAACTCCCACGGAATTCTTCCGCCTCGGCGAGTTCCGCCTCAGCATCGACAAGAAGGTGGGTGCCCCCCCGCTCTCCCGTGCGTTTCTGCGCCTGGCGGCAGGTGGGCACACCTACACTTCCACCTCAGAGCATATCGGCCCGGTACACGCCCTGGACGATTGCCTGCGCCAGTCGCTTTCGGCGCTGTACCCGGGGGTCAAGACCGTGCACCTGATTGACTACAAGGTGCGGGTGCTGGGCGCCGCCCACGGCACCGCCTCACGCGTCCGAGTGCTGGTGGAGTCGAGCGACGGGGAAGACACCTGGGTGACCGTGGGCGTCTCGGAGAACATCATTGAGGCCAGCTGGCAGGCGTTGGCGGGCACCTACCAGCTCTGGCTGGTCCGCGAAGCTGACAGACACCCCGCGATGAAAGCCGCCGTTGCCGAGGACTACGCCTGGGGCGTCTGAGGAGTGAGCACAGGCCTGCAGCCTGTCCCGATTGCGGGTTTGGGATTACGGGTCTGAGCGGGCAAACCTCTTGCTCGTAAAAGACGAGCTTGCTAAGATAACAGCGATGTTTTCAACGCGCACAACAGGTACAGCCGTCGCCACCCGAACAGGTGGGTGGGGATAGTGGCCTGAGCGCGCGGGAACACTCAGGAATCAAATCAGGCCACGGTCCGAAAACGGGCAGTGGCCATTGTTATTTTGGATTATGGATCTTGGACCTGAAGAGCACAGGACAACACAAAGTCACAAAGACACGAAGGCCAGAAAGCATGCTGTCGGATTGTCTCTTTGTGACCTTTGAGTCTTTGTGTCTTTGTGTTGTCTTTTGAAACCGGAATCTGATGACAGAGAAACTGGGATGAGCGAAGAATCTGCAGTTCGCATTGCAAAGAATCTTCTGGTGGTGAAGTTTGGGGGCACTTCGGTGGGCAGTGCCCAGCGCATCGCAGCCACCGCTGGGCTGATTGCCGAGCACAGTCGGCAGCGGCCGACGGTGACGGTGGTCTCGGCCATGTCGGGTGTGACTGATCTGCTGGTGCAGGCCGCGCAGGCGGCCGCCTCTGGCTCTAGAGCCGAAATGGAGCAAAGCCTGGAGGCCGTCCGCCAGCGGAGCAGGGAAGCGGCCGGGGAGCTGCTGAGCGGCGAGCCACGCGAAGTTTTTGAGGTGGCCGCGATGAAGATTTTCGGCGAGGTGGAGAACACCTGCGAGGGAATCGCCCGGCTGGGCCATTGCCCGCCGCGAGCGCTGGATGCGGTGCTGTGCTGCGGAGAGAAACTCAGTGCGCTGCTGGTGACCGACGGCAATTTTGGCGAAGCCGCGCCGCTGTTGGAACCGACGGCCGTCAAGCTCCGGCAAGCCATACCGCCGCTGCTCGGCACCGGCGTCGTGCCGATCATCACCGGGTTCATCGGCGCTACAGTCGAAGGGACGCCGACCACCCTGGGACGCGGCGGCTCCGATTTCTCCGCCAGCCTGCTGGCCGCCTGCTTGGACGCGGTGGAGGTCATCATCTGGACCGACGTGGAGGGTATCCTGGGCGCCGACCCCAACCTGGTCCCCCAGGCACGCGTGCTGGAGGCGGTCACCTATCAGGAGGCCGCCGAGCTTTCTTACTACGGCGCCAAGGTGCTGCACCCGAAGACGCTGACGCCGCTAGCCGAGCGGGGCATCCCGGTGTGGATCAAATCCAGTTTTCGCCCCGAGTTGCCCGGCACGGTGATCGCTCCGCGAGGCGCATTCGGGCTGGACAGCGGTTCTGGCGCCCGCGCCGTCACCGCACTGAAGCGCGCCGTGCTCATCACCATGGAAAGCAGCGGGCAGTTGAGCGTGCTGCGTATCATGAGCCGCGCCCTGTCGGTGCTGGCCCACGACCGGGTGGACCTGCTGATGCTGTCGCAGGCCTCCCGCGAAGAGAGCTTTTGCTTCGCTGTCCAGGAGCGCGACGCCGCCGCGGTCGAGCGCCGGCTGAAGGAAACGTTCGCGGTCGAGTTGGCCCACGGCTACCTGCGCCCACTGCGGGTGCAGTCGGGCGTCGCCATCCTGGCGCTGGTGGGCAGTGGCATGCGAGGCACGGTGGGCATCTCCGGCAAGCTGTTCGGGGCGCTGTCGGGGGAGGGGATCAACGTGATTGCCATCGCTCAGGGCGCCACGGAAACCAACATCTCGGTCGCCGTGGATGAAGCCGAGTTGGCGGCGGCGGTGCGGGTCGTACATGCGGCCCTGCTCGAACCGTCGCCATCCGCGGCACGCGCGTCCGTCGCACCTGCTGTTTCCTCCCTGCGAACCGGCCCGGGAACCGGGAAGCGAACAGGGAGGCGCGGGAAACAATGAAGAACCAGTCCGCAATCCGCAAGCCGCAATCCGCAACGACGAAAGTCGGAATCGTTGGGTTCGGGACCGTGGGTGTGGGCACGGCGCGCACGCTCGTGGAGCATCGGGAAGAGATTCAGGCGCGCGCGGGTTTCGAGATTGACATCGCCGCCGTCTGTAGCCGCAACATTCAGCAGCGCGACACAAGCTGGCTGCCCGCCGGCGTGCGGCGCACGTCGGACTGGCACGAGGTGGTTGCCTCGCCCGACGTGGACATCGTCGCCGAACTGGTGGGAGGGACCACAGTGGCGCGCCAAATCGTAACCGCAGCGCTGGAGGCGGGCAAGCCGGTGGTGACCGCCAACAAGAACCTGATCGCCGAGGCAGGTACGGAACTGGAAGCGCTGGCCCGCGGGCGCGGTGTGGGCCTGGAGTTTGAGGCAGCGGTGGCCGGCGGCATCCCGGTGCTGGCCGCGGTGCGCGAAGGCCTGGCAGGTGAGCGGATCGAAGCACTGTTCGGCATCCTCAACGGCACCGCCAATTTCATTCTGACCTCCATGGAGAAGAGCGGAAGGGAGCTAGGCGACGTCCTGAAAGAAGCGCAGGAGCGCGGCTATGCCGAAGCCGACCCGACAGCCGACGTCGAGGGCTACGACGCCCGCTACAAACTGACCATACTGGCGCGGCTGGCCTTTGGCGTTCCCGTTGTCACCGGCGACATCCCCTGCCGCGGCATCACGCGGGTCACTCCGCTGGATTTCCGCTACGCCAATCGGCTGGGCTTGACCCTCCGGCTCATCGGAGCCGCCCGGCGAGGGGCTGGCGCCGGCCTGAACCTTTTTGTGCAACCCTTGCTGATCCCCCAGGAGCACGTGCTGGCCAAAGTGGACGGGGCGTACAACGCCGTCTGGGTCCAGGGAAGGCGCGGGGGCGATACGCTCTACTACGGGCGCGGGGCCGGCGGCGACGCCACCGGCATCGCGGTAGTGGCCGACCTGATCCGCACCGCCCGCGACCTGCGCTCCGGCGCCCAGCGCCGTGTTCCTCCGTTCGGCTACCAGGCGGCGGAGCTTGTTCCTTCGGCGCTCGACACAGCCCCCTCCGGCCTCGGGCCGGTGGGACGACACTACCTGCGCTTTGTGGTGCGCGACCGGCCGGGGATCATTGCTGCGCTGGCCGACATCCTGGCGCGCCACAGCATCAACATTGACGCGGTGATCCAGGAGCGCGGCTGGGACAAGCATCACCTGCCATTTGTCATCACCCTGGAGCCAGCGCCGCCGGCCAGCGTGCGAGCGGCGCTGGAGGAGATGCAGGGGCTGGAGTTCATGTGCGAGGCGCCGCTGGACCTGGTGATGGAGGAGTTTGCTGGCGCCTCGGGTTGGGCTCCTTCCGGGACGGAGAGGTCGGCCCAGTCGTAGGCTACCGCTGGCCAGTCGTAGGCTACCGCTGGACGATCCCGTTTCGCCAGGACCCAGGAGGGAAGAACGGTGTGCCCGCGGGTGGTGGCCCAGCGGCCGCCAGCTCCTCAGGCTCACGGCCCCGGGCTAGAGATGCGGCCGGGTGGCCTTTGCCTCCGACGGTCGCCTGCCAGCTTCGGTAACATCAGAATAAACAATAACTTTAGATGTACTTGAGTAGTTTTCTATGCTACGGTTGTCTGGCTTCTCTTGCCTGATCTCGTCTGTGGAAGGGTTGCGAGCCTATGAAGATCCAGTTTGTGAATCCTCACAACGACTCGAACATGTACGCCGCTCCGAAGTTCTTTCGTCACGCCTCGAAGATCTCCGACAGTATGAACTTTACGGCGGAAGGGGCGTTGTTTCCTCCGTTGAACCTGGCGACCCTGGCCGCGCTCACCCCGCCCGAGCATGAAGTCGCCATTGACGATGGCTGCCTGGGTCCGGTGCCAGCCACAAGGTCGCCCGACCTTGTGGCGATTACTGCGATGACCGCGCAGGCGCCTTCTGCC
>JAKZXP010000128.1:0-9859 GCA_047514915.1 Terriglobia bacterium | reverse complement strand
CATGTGTCCAGGACGTGGTCGTAGAAGGAAAAGTCATTGGATGGGATGTGGTGAATCCCCATTTGCTGCTGCAGGCGCCAGTTTTGCACGCGCAACTCTCGCCCGCAGGCCACCAGCGTCTCTTGGTCGGTCTTGCCGGACCAGTAGCCTTCCGCGGCCTTCTTCAGTTCGCGCCTGAGTCCAATGCGAGGAAATCCCAGGTTCGTGGCGTTCACCATAGCTGCCATGCAATCCTCCTCAGGGTCGCGCGTTTGCTGGTGCTGTGTGGCTTGGGGCTCAGGCTCTTGCCGCCCGGGCTTGAGGCGCTGCGGTAACCCGGCGCGGCATTCGCCGCCTGCCGTTGGCGTCAGGTTCCGAAGCGGCCGGGATGCGGATGGCTAAGGGCAGGAAATGGTAGGGCGGCCAGGGCCCGCTGAGCAGCAATTTGCAGTCCTTCATCCGTCCAGCCGCGGCGGCATAGATACGCTGGTAGTGACTCGTCTGGCTGCCTTCGATCAGGTGAGAAAAATGCACGAGCGCGTCGCCGTTTTGCTGCGGCCGCACCGAAATCTGCTCTTCCAGCGGCTTGAACAAGCCGGCCAGCCGGCGGGTGGCCCGGCGCGTCAACTCCGGTTCGGCCGGCGGGTGATGAGCCTCAGCGGCCTTCCCCGTGGCTCTGGTCCCGTCAGTGGCGAACAGCAGCTTGACGTGCATTTCGACTTTGTCGCGCAGCCGGTTCATCGCTTCCCGGAATTCGGCCCGATTGGCCAGCAGAACCTGGCGGACCTGCTTCTCGCTCTTAAATACGGTTCCGAACCGGAAAGGCAGCACCGTGTGTTTCTCGAAGACGCGGTGCACTGCGCGGCCGTGCTGGATGATGCTGTGAGCGTTGGCGCTGAAGTTGCCTTCCAGGCGGCTGACCAGCATCACCAGCCGGCCTTCGCGGACCGGGAACACCGGCCGCTCGGCCACGCCGGGGAAGACGGTCCACTCTTGGTCTGGGGCAAGTCGAAGGATGCAATAGGCGTAATAAGGCATGCTTTGACTATGCTAACCGGCTTGCTGGAAAATGTCTACAGTTTGGCTTTTTTTTGGCGAAGGCAGCCAGCGGTGCCGGCTCTGTCTCATATTGATTCTTGGTGAATCCAAAGCTTCAGGACGCCTCTTAGCGAGGAATTTGCCTACTCCTGTTGTTGGCTACTTCTGCTGTTGCCTACTCCTGCTGTTGCTTTGCGTCTGGCGTCTCAAACGGCCACTCACGCCGGGAGTAGGCGTGCAGCAGGAAAGCCCCCAAGCCGGCGACCAGCAGGGCCACGGCCCACAGCATGTAGGTGCTCTGCGACACGAAGATGTAGATCCACAACAAGATACTTACCAAGGCGGGCAGTGGGTAGGCCCACATTCTGAAGGGGCGAGGCAGGTCGCGACGGTGGCGTCGCAGCAGTAGCAAGCCCACCGTTTGTCCCAGAAACTGCACCACCACTCGGATCACGATGAGCGTCTTGATCACCGCCCCCAGCGAGAACAGGCTGAACACCGCGGCCGTACAGCCGATCACCACCAGCGAGACTTGCGGGAAGCGCTCCTTTGGGTGCAGCCGGGCGAAGGAGCGGAAGAAGTTGCCATCCAGCGCGGCCGCGTAAGGGATCCTCGAGCTGCCCAGCAGAACCGAGAAGATTGAGGCGAAAGCGGTCCACAGGATCAACACCGTCACCAACTTCGCCGCTCCCGGCCCGAACGCCCGCTCCATGAGGACCGACATCGGAAACGGGATTTGTTCCAGTTCCTGCCAGGGAATGCTGCCTAGCAGCGCGAAGTTCATCACCAGGTAGATCACGGCCACAACCGCCACCGAAGCCAAGATGGACCGGGGAAAGGTACGCTCGGGGTTTTTGACCTCCCCACCCACGTAGCAGACGTTGTAGTAGCCCAAGTAATCATAGACGGCGATCAGCGACGCGCTCCCCAGCCCGAGCCAGAACGCCCCCTGGCCCAGATCGAAGGCACCGGGCGGAAAATCCAGCGCCCGGGCCAGTTCAAAATTCTTCAGGCCGGCCACAATCGTCATGCCCAGGGTAAGCAGCACGCCCCCCAGCATGAACACCGCCATTTTGCCGATGGTGGTGATGCGGCGGTAAAGCAACAGGGTCACCAGCAGCGCAATGGCCACTGCGATCCCCTTCTTCTGCACCGTCGTCAGCCACGGAAGCAGGTAGCTGAGGTAGATCGAAAAGCCGATGCTGCCCGAGGCGAACGACAGCGGCGCGTGAAAGCAGACCTGCCAGATGAACAGAAACGACATCAGGCGACCGCCGCGCCGCCCATAGGCTTCGCGCAAGTAGACATAGCTGCCGCCGGAGCCCGGCAGCGACGTGCTCAGCTCAGCCCACACGAGGCCATCGCATGTGGCCAGCAGCGCCCCCACGATCCAACCGAGCATGGCCTGCGGACCGTGCATCGAGGACACCAGTAGGGGGATGGTGATGAACGGTCCGATGCCGATCATGTTGTTGACGTTCAGCGCGATCGCTTCACGCAGACCGATGCCGCGAATCAGCTCCGGTTGCTCTTGTGGGTCAGCCATTACGGGGAGGGGTGACTCAGCGCAAGACAACACGAAGACACCAAGACACGAAGATCACGAAGTTCGCTGCGCCGAATCTTCGTGGCCTTTGAGTCTTTGTGCTTTTGTGTTGTCTTTGTCATTTTTTAAGCTTTGCGGCGCTCAGCAGATTAGCCCAGATCCGATAGGCGCCGGGCACACCGGCGGGTAGCTGCCGGAACCAGGAATAGCCGGTGTAGACATAGAGCCCTTTGCCGAAGCGGGCGACGAGCATGCCGCCCTTTTGTGACGGCTCACCGGGGTCGTGTGAAGCCAGCAGCGGTGTGTACTCGGGGGCCCATTCGCTCATGAAATAGAGCCCGCGCTCCTGCACCCAACCGGCAAAGTCGGCGGCGGTGATGCGATTAGGCGTGGTCAGTAGCGGATGGTCCGGAACCAGGATTTCCACCGGTTGCTCTTCCCGCGAGACACGCGGGGCGCGGCGCTGCTGGCGCATCCAGTAGGGGCCAAAAGGGAACATCCCATCCTGTCTCCGGCCTGGCCATCTGCTGTTGTATTGGACGATGTAGACCCCACCCTGGCGCACGTAGTCCAGCAGGCGGCGACTGGCAGCTACCAGATCCTTGCGGACAGCATAGGCGCGGATGCCGGCAACAATCGCATCGAAGCGCCCCAGTTCCCCAGTCAGTAATTCCTCTTCAGCAAGGAGGTGGATGGAAACACCCAACTGGCGCAGAGCTTCCGGGACCTGGTCGCCCGCTCCCATGATGTAGCCGACACGCAGCTTCTCGGCCACCTTCGCCGCCACCGGGACCAGGCGCGTCTGGGCAGGCTGAAACCAATACTGTGGCCGGATATGTGGGTACTGGATCGCCTGGTATCCGGTAGCGACAGCTCCGTTGACCAACACCCGGAGCATGCCCGGCGCTTTGCCCGTCGGTCGCACGAGTAACTTTACGATCAGCTCTTCACCCTGGGGAGGCGGCGTCAACTTCTGTGGGGTGACTTGCCAACCAGGCGAGGCCTGGACCTCCGGCGCCAGCGGGACGGTGCGGTTGTTGCGCAGGCGGAGGGTGATCTCACGTTCGGCAGGCCTGTCTCCACTTTCAGGAAAAATGGTCACCGCCGGATGCAGCCAGGCTGCCAGAGGGGGAACGACCATGACCGGCCGATGCGCTTGGCCGTAGATCTGGTCCACGTATCGGTGCTCCACAGGAACCCGGACGTGCGCCTCCACGCCGGCGGTGCGAAACCGCACCCGAGCTTCGAGCAATGGCGGATTGTGAGGCTGCCCAATCAGCGAGGGGTCGGCAACCTCATAGGAATCGCCCTCGCGCGCCAGTTGCAACCAGTAGGGCTGCCAGGGAGGTGCGTCCAGCGGCAGCGTCACCGTGAACAGGCGTGAGGCGGCGCGGTTGTACTCCAGGGCAGTGGGCGTCCAATCGGAAGGCTCCACCGGCCAGCTTGCGGGGGCGTCCAACGCGATTTCCTTCACCTCCAGGGACACAGGCGCGCGGTTCCAGGCGGTGACGCTGATCTGGTAGGAGTCGCCCGGGACCAGTTCTGCCCGGCCGGTGAGCGCTTCAACCGCCAGACCGTGGGCCAGCGCCAGGGCATTGCTGAACTCGGCTTCCTTTTGTGCGCGCAAGGGAGTCGGCAGTTGGCGCGCCAGTTCCAGCCCCCGTGCCAGCGCACCGATCAGTTCAGCGCTGTTGCCGGCGCCCAGGGCGGCTTTGGCTCGCTCGATCTGGTCCAGCAAAAGCCCAGGCGCAATCTTGGCGTCCACCCCATCCAGCAGGTCTTGCTCCTGCTCGCGCCGTGCCTCCAGGTTTGCAGACGGCTCTCCCGGAAGCACCGTATCCATCAGCAGCAGGGCCAGGCGCCTCGGGCCCTTTCTTTGTGGAACGCCCATAGCCTGGCTGCGGTGGAGGCTGCGGCCTTCCATAGCCAGCTCGGCGTAGGAGCGACCCAGAAGGGGGCTGTAATCGCCTACCTCGATTTCGAGCGCGCCTTTGGGCAGCGGCAGCCTGGCCGCCGGGCCGTAGCGATTGACAGTGATGTAAAGCTTGGCGGCCTGCCAGGGCTCGAGCCCCTGTTGGGTCTGCTCGGGGAAACGCGCCGGGTCCGCCGCGGCGCGGAAGGCTTCCCGCGCCAGCAGACCTGCAGCGGCGTGCTGCCCGTGGCCGTCCTGCGGCCCGCCGGCAAAGCGGGAGATAATCACCTGCGGGCGGAATCGCCGGATGACCCGGACGAAATCAGACAGCGTCCGCTCGTGGCCCCAACGGGCGAGCGCTTCCTCGGCGTCGCGGGAGTAACCGAAGTCGTAGGCGCGGGTAAAGAACTGCTCGGCTCCATCCAGGCGCCGGGCTGCCAACAGCTCCTCGGTGCGCAGCAAGCCTAGCGCTTCGTACTGCTCGGCCCCCAGCAGGTTTTGCCCGCCTTCTCCACGGGTCACTGAAAGGTAGGCGGTCCGCACGCCCCGGCCACGGGCCAGGTAAGCCAGCAGCGCTGTGTGTTCATCATCCGGATGCGCACCGACGTGCAGAACGGCCGCGGTGACCGGCAGGCGATTCAACGCCAGTGCCAGCGCTGCCTGTCCCTGAGGCTCGCCACCGTGACAAAGGACAGCAATCAGAAGCCCGAGAAAGAGCGCGGAGACACGTCGCATGAGCAAGGTAGTTTAAACTGCGCTGGCGAGGAACTAAAGGTGCTTGGCCGCAAATAGCAAGCGGTGGGTGAGCGACAAGGAGGAAGTAGGTATTACCACTACTGATGGACGCGTGATTCACGCGGATCGAAGCATTGAAGCAAAGCCCCTGCCGCACATTCCGTCCTTATCCGGGTTCCTCCGTGGTTTCCAATCAGCGAAGGACTGCGCCTGAGGCGGGCGGCGTTGACATCAGCGTGATTTCCGGTAAAATCAATTGCTTAGGTAGCTCCAAAAGATTTCCAGCAGCGTTCTCGAGCGGCCCTGGGTCGGGCTGGGACCATGTTCATCGCTGTTCAAGAGTTACAGGACCATGGGGTCAAGTTCGACGAGTCGTTTCCCCCGGGCCACGTAGACTATCTCACCGAGGGAATCCAGCAGGTAGCACCGCTTGAGGTTCACGGAGCGGCCAGCTTGCTGGCCGGCGAAATTGAAATCCGAGGCCAGCTGAGCACGACGATGGAAATGCCTTGCGCGCGCTGCCTGGATCCGGTGCTGCAACCGGTGGACCGGGAATTCGATCTGGCCTACCGGTCCATCAGGACCATGACCCGGGGCGATGAATTTGAGGTGCCGCGCGGGGAAGAGGAACTGGGCTTCTACCGTGGGGATGGGTTGCTGTTGGAGGACGTGGCCAAGGAGCAGGTGCTGCTTTCACTCCCCATGAAGAGCGTCTGTCGCAGCGACTGCCGCGGGCTGTGCCCCGAATGCGGCTGCAACTTGAACCACTCATCTTGCATCTGCGCCAGCCGCAAGATGGACCCGCGATGGGAAAGGCTGCGCAGGTAGCAGCCGCTGCTGTTTTTGAGAGATCCCTTGGTTTTGCGAAACGAACCAAAGCAAGCCGTTAAGAATCAGCGCCATGGATCTTGATAGATGACCTTTAACTTTAATTTCACGGATGCCGTGCCGTCGCCGCAGCCAACCGGGCGGCAGTGGCAGCTCGTGAACTGGCTCAGCAGGCGAGATTTGATATTTCGGGAGTAAGCTATGCCCAATCCTAAACGCCGCCATTCCAAGCGGAGAAAAAACAGCCGTCGCGCCCATGACCATTTATCGGCGCTTCCATTGAGCGAATGTTCCAATTGTCATGAAAAGAAATTGCCGCATCAGGTGTGCCCTCATTGTGGCTACTACAAAGGGCGTGCAATCGTGGACGCAGCGGCGGAGTAGGCTGTGACTGGCGTCCTCCAGGCGCTCAGCCATTGCTTCGAGTGAGGTGCTTCGGGTGAGGTGCGTCGGGTGAGGTAGCCGACTTCTCATGTCCCAACTGGCTTTTCTGTTTCCCGGGCAGGGGTCGCAGTATCCGGGCATGGGCCGCGAGCTGGCCGAGCGGTATGCTGTGGGCGGTGCGGTCTTCGAGGAAGCCGACCGCGCCCTCGGGTTCTCACTCTCGGCGCTGTGCTTCTACGGCCCCGAGGAGCAGCTCAAGCTGACCGAGCACACGCAGCCGGCGATTCTGGCATGCTCGGTGGCCTGCTTCCGTGTGCTGGAGGACCGCGGTGCGCTGCCGGACTATGTGGCCGGGCATAGTCTGGGGGAATATTCAGGGCTGGTAGCGGCGGGTGCGCTTTCATTTGCCGACGCTGTCCAGACGGTTCGAAACCGCGGGCGGTACATGCAGGAGGCAGTGCCAGTAGGGACTGGCGCCATGGCAGCCATTACGCGGCTGCCCCTGGCGGCCGTGGAGGAAGTCTGCCGCGAGGCGGCGCAGGGGGAAGTGGTTTCGACCGCCAACATCAACTCGCCGGAGCAGATCGCCATCTCCGGCCATGACGGCGCCGTGCGCCGCGCCGTGGAGCTGGCAAGGAAGCGCGGCGCCAAGCGCGCCCTGCTGTTGCCGGTCAGCGCCCCGTTCCACTGTGCGCTGATGGAGCCGGCGCAGGAGCGGCTGGCTGCCGATCTTGAGAAGTTGAGATTCGACGACCTGCGCTTTCCCCTGATCAACAACCTGGGGGCGCAGGAGATTCGCGGCTGGGCCGAAGCCCGGGCTGGGCTGATCGGCCAGGTCTCGGCGCCCGTCTTGTGGGAGCAGTCGATTCGCAAGCTGGTTTCGCTGGGCGTCAGGCGGTTCGTGGAAGTGGGCCCCGGTAAGGTGCTTTCCGGCCTGCTGCGGCAGATCGACGCATCGCTGGCTGCCTTCCAGGTCCAGGATGCTGCGAGCCTGGAGGCCACGCTGGAGGGCCTGAGAGTTGTCGAACCAGCTCGGGAAGGCTCCCCTCGCTGAGCGCCAATTAAGTCAGTGCCAATTAAGTCTGGGACGCTGTAGGAAAACATGAGTTGCATGAAACCATTCAACCGGGCGACAGGTGTTCTCGCCTGCCGCCGCCGAATACGGGACGCAACATGAAAGGCCGAGTCGCTTTTGTTACGGGCGCGTCGCAAGGCATCGGGCGGGCTTGTGCCCAATCGCTGGCTGAAGCCGGCGCCCGACTGGTGCTGGCCGCCCGCAATCAGCAGAAACTTGCTGAAGCGGTCAAAGAAGCGGAAAGCCTGGGGACCGAGGCGCTGGCAGTGCCGATGGATGTGACCGACTCGGCGCAGATCGAGTCGGCCTTCCGCCAGGCCCGCGAGCGCTTCGGCAAAATCGAGATCCTGGTCAACAATGCAGGGATCGCCCGCGACCACCTGGTGCTGCGGATGAAGCGGGAGGATTGGGACGCGGTGCTGGCCACCAACCTGACCGGGGCTTACCTGTGCATTCAGCAGGTGCTGCCCGGCATGATCCGCCAGCGGTACGGACGAATTGTGAACATCACCTCGGTGGTGGCCCAGATGGGCAATGCCGGCCAGGCCAACTACATCGCCTCCAAGGCAGGCCTCATCGGCCTGACCAAGGCTGTTGCCCAGGAGGTGGCCTCGCGCACCGTCACTGCGAATGCGGTGGCGCCGGGGTTCATCGCCACACCGATGACCGAGGCGCTCGGTGAGGAGGCTCGCGGGAAACTGCTGGCGAGGATCCCGCTGAGGCGTATAGGAACTGACCGCGACGTAGCGGTGACCGTCCGCTTTCTGGCCTCTGAGGCGGCCGGCTATATTACCGGGCAGGTTCTGCACGTGAATGGCGGCTTGTACATGGCCTGATGGAAGGTCTAAGGTCCGAAGCCAGAAACGAAAAAAGCCCACTGGGTTCCTTCTGGAATCTAGATCACGGACTTCGGACTCCCTTATGGACCTTGGACTTTCGGCCTCCTTGTGCTAACAATGACGGCTTGTCTGGTAGCGCGTAAGTTCCAAACGGGAGGAGCAGTGGAATGGCAGATGTTGAAGAGCGAGTGAAGCAGATCATCGTTGAGCAGCTTGGCACGGATGAGGCCGAGGTCACACCCACGGCATCTTTTATCGACGACCTTGGAGCCGACTCGCTGGACACGGTTGAATTGGTCATGGCTTTTGAGGAGGCGTTCGAGATCGAGATCCCGGACGAGGACGCGGAGAAAATCCTGACGGTGAAAGACGCCATGGAATACGTCGGGAAACATGCCAAAAAATAAATGGCAGCTTTTGGGGTCGGTGGTGAGTTGCCGCCCGGCCAGCGAGGTGGTGAATTCTAGGGGCCGCCGGCAGCGAGCAGCGCTGTAGGACACTGAGGGGTTCATGGGACGCAGAGTGGTGGTTACCGGAGTGGGTTTGGTTTCCCCGCTGGGCGTGGGGACGGAGGAAAGCTGGCAGGCCTTGCTGGCGGGCAAGAGCGGGGTCGCGCCCATCACCCACTTCGATGCTTCGCAATTTTCCTGCAGGATCGCCGCCGAGGTGAAAGGGTTCGACCCGCTGCGTTGGATCCCGAAGAAAGAAGTGAAAAAGATGGGCCGCTTCATTCACCTGGCCATCGCGGCCGGGGATTTCGCCATGGAGATGGCCGGCCTGAAAGTGACTGCAGAAATCGCCGATCGAGTGGGTGTCTACGTCAGCTCCGGGATCGGCGGGTTCGACGTGATCGAACGGGAGCATGCCGCCCTGCTGGCTGGCGGGCCGCGCAAGATCTCGCCATTCTTCATCCCGGGTTCCATTGTGAATCTGGCCTCGGGCCAGATGTCGATCCGCTACAACGCCCAGGGGCCGAGCTCGGCCACCGCGACCGCCTGCTCTGCCGGCGCGCATGCGGCGGGCGATTCGTTCCGCATCATCAGCCACTGCGACGCCGACGTGATGATCTGCGGCGGCGCGGAAGCCGCTATCACTCCGATGGGGGTGGGCGGCTTTGCCGCGATGCGCGCCCTCTCAGTGCGCAATGACGAGCCGGAACACGCCTCGCGCCCCTTCGACAAGGACCGCGATGGCTTCGTCATCGGCGAAGGCGCCGGCATGCTGGTGCTGGAGGAACTGGAATTCGCGCGGCGCCGGGGCGCGCACATCCTGGCTGAAGTGGCGGGTTACGGGATGAGCAGCGACGCCTTCCATATCACCCAGCCCTCCGAGAATGGCGACGGCGCCTACCGCGTGATGCGGAATGCGCTGGCCGACGCCCGTGTGGCACCCGACCAGGTGGGCTATATTAACGCCCACGGCACCTCCACACCCTATAACGACAAGCTGGAAACCCTGGCCATCAAGCGGGCTTTCGGCGAGCACGCCTCGAAGCTGGCGGTCAGCTCCACCAAGTCCATGAC
>JAKZXP010000127.1:0-12466 GCA_047514915.1 Terriglobia bacterium | reverse complement strand
AGATCTCGATGTGAAAGCAACGGAGCAACAGCTTGGCCAGAGCGCCGGCGCCGACCCGCGCTGCGCTTTCCCGCGCACTGGCGCGCTCCAGCACGAAGCGCGCGTCATGCAGATTGTATTTCAGGCAGCCGGCCAGGTCGGCGTGCCCCGGCCGCGGCGCAGTCAGCTTCCGTTGCTGAGACTCGGGAACCTCGCGCGCCTCCACTGGCAGGCTCTCTTTCCAATTTTCCCAGTCGCGGTTCCGGATCAGCATGGCCACCGGGGCGCCGATAGTGGAGCCGCGGCGCACGCCAGACAGAATCTCGGCGCTATCCGTCTCAATCTTCATGCGCCCGCCGCGCCCGTAGCCTCCCTGGCGGCGGCGCAGCTCGGTATTAATGAATTCCAGGTCTATGGGAATGCCGGAGGGAAGCCCCTGGACCAGGGCCACCAGGCTCTGCCCGTGCGACTCGCCGGCGGTAGAAAAGCGTAGCATCGGAAGACATGTGTCAGGTGTCAGGCGTGAGAACTAAGAATGCGGGTGGGCTTCACGCCTACAACCTGACACCTGCTACGAGCATTATACGTGCCACAGGCACTGGTTTGCAGGTATGCTATAAGCTCTGAAGTAATGGGGCTGGGTACAATTGTCTGCCTTGTTGCCTGCGCTGCAGCGGCAATGCTCCCGCCGAGCGTCGCGGCGCGGGTGCTCACCGACCACATCGGCCGCCGGGTCGAGGTTCCCGACCACCCGCGGCGGATCGTATCGCTGGCGCCAAATCTTACTGAGACGCTGTTTGCCGTGGGGCTGGGCGATCGGGTTGTGGGTGTCACCGATTTCTGCGACTTTCCTTCCGAAGCCAGATCCAAGCCCACGGTGGGCGGGGTCATCAACCCCAGCGTAGAAATGGTGGTCAGTCTGAATCCAGACCTGGTGCTGATCAGCCGCGAAGGGAACCGCCGTGAGACCATGACGGCGCTGGAGCGCCTGAGAATCCCGGTGTTCGCCATGAGCGCAGAGCGGCTGGGGGACGTCTTTCGCCTGATCCGCGACGTGGCGGCGATCGCCGGGGTAGCTGCTCGCGGCGAAGCGCTGGCCGATCGTTTGGAACGGCAGGCTGCCGAGATCGAAGCAGCCGTCCGGCCCTACCCGCCGCGGCGCGTGGTGCTGCTGGTCTGGCTGCACCCGATTGTGAGCGTGGGACGCGGTAGTTTCCTCGACGACCTGCTGCGCCGCACCGGCGCGGTTTCCATCTCTGCCGACACTGCCCAGCCCTGGCCGCACCTGTCGCTAGAGCAGGTGGTGCGGAGCAATCCTGAATTCCTCCTGGTGCCGCGCTCCCCAGGCTTCGCGCCCACTCGCGAGAAGTTGCTCCGTCTGCCCGGTTGGCGGGAGTTGCCGGCCGTGCAGCAAGGACGAATCATCTACCTGCCCTGGGAGGTGGAGCGTCCCGGACCGCGGCTGGTGGAGTTCCAACAGATGCTTGCTCGGGCACTGCATCCGGAGGCGTTTGCAACCAAACCATGATTCTCACCCGCCGTCGCGTGGTCTGGACGTCGCTCGCTGTGCTGGGCACGGCCGTCGTGGTGACGCTTGTGGCTCTGCTGCTGGGCAGCGTGACGTTTACTCCTAGCGAAGTTCGGGCCGCGGTGCGCGATCCGCAGAGCACGTGGGGCGTGATCTTGTTTGACGTCCGGCTGCCGCGCGTGCTGCTGGCATTGATCGTGGGGGCAGCGCTGTCGGTGGCAGGCGCCTGCTACCAGGCATTGCTACGCAATCCGTTGGCCGATCCCTACGTCCTGGGGATTTCCAGCGGAGCGGCTTTGGGCGTGATTCTCTGGCGGGTTGTAGGACCCGCCTGGCAACTGGGCGCGGCGCCGGCGGGACTGCTGGGCGCCCTGGTCACTACCGGCGTCGTCTACCTCTTGGGCTACAGGCGCGGGCGAGTGAGTGGGCAGTCGCTGCTGCTGGCCGGTGTGATTGTCGCCTCATTCCTCTCAGCCGTGATCGTGTGCTTGATGACCACACTGGGCAGCCGCGACCTGCGCGGCACGGCCTTCTGGCTCATGGGGGACCTGGGGTTGTTCACGGGTATCCCGCTGGGCTGGATCTTGCTGGTGGTGCTGGGGGCCAGTACGCTCGCCTACCGGTTTGCTGCCGAACTGAACCTTCTGCTAGTGGGTGAGGAAGAAGCCGCCGCACTGGGGGTGGATGTGCCACGGGCCAAGCTAGCCGTCTACGTGGCCGCCAGCGCCCTGACGGCGGTGGCGGTCGCCGCCGCTGGCGCCATCGGCTTCCTGGGCCTTCTGGTGCCGCACCTAGTGCGCTTGTTGCTGGGCAATGACTACCGGCTGTTACTGCCGGTGGCGGCCCTGTCGGGCGCCGTCCTGCTGGTGGTAGCCGATACCGCCGCACGCACTGTGGTCGCCCCCACTGAATTGCCGGTCGGCGCCTTCACGGCGCTGGCAGGAGCGCCGTTGTTCATCTACCTGCTGCGCCGGAGGCTGGCCGAATGACGACCGCTCTCGCGCGCCGGCTCTTGCTGGACGTCCATTCGCTGGAGTTTGCCTATCGAGCGCCGCGCCGGCGGGGCGGGCTGGACGGCTCCCAGGACGGAAGGTTTCGTCTGGGGCCGCTCAGCTTCAACATCTACGCGGGGGATTTTCTGGCCACCATCGGACCCAACGGCAGCGGCAAAACCACCCTGTTGCGCCTGATGGCCGGCCTCCTGCGCCCGGCACACGGCGACGTCAGCTTTGCCGGGAGCGAAATTTCGCTGCTCGCGCCGCGCGAACGCGCCCGGCGGATCGCCGTCGTCCGCCAGGAAGCGCCCCTGGTGTTCCCCAGCACCGTGGAGCAGTTCGTCCTGCTCGGCCGCTATCCTTACGCTGGCCGCTTCGGTTTCGAGCGCTCAGAAGATGCGCGCATGGCGCGCCTGGCCATGGAGGCCACGCACATCTGCTCGATGGCGCATCGCCGCATGGACGAGATTTCCGGCGGGGAGCGCCAGCGCGCGGTGCTGGCCCGCGCCCTGGCCCAGGAGCCAGAACTGTTGCTGCTGGACGAGCCCACTGCGAACCTGGACATCAGATTCCAGGTGGAATTGCTGCGCTTGATCCGCCGTCAGGCCTCCCAGTATGAGTTCGGGGTGGCGGCGGTGATGCACGAAGTCAACCTGGCTTCCGAGTTCGCCGACTACCTGATGCTGCTTCGCGCCGGCAGAGTCTTTTGCTCGGGAACGCCAGAGGAAGTCCTCACCAGGCCCGCGCTCGAAGAGGTGTACGGCGTGCCGATCCGCATTGACCGCAACCCGTTCAGCGGTCGTCCCCACGTGACCGTCGTCGCCTCCGCCTTCCACCTCGCAGCAACGTAGGGGCTCCGGACTGCCGAGGCGGCAGGACCTTACGTCCGTTTCTTTGGTCGAGTTCGCTTACTCGAACCCTCAAGTTGGGAGGCCAGCTTGTCCAATTTGCCAGAGGCGGACCGCATTAACCGCACGGACCGGTCCCGCGCCTTGGCTTGCATTTCGATCCCTTTGCGCACCATCGTTCGCGCCTCTTTTTCAAGACGCCCCAGCGCAGCACCCAGCTCTGCTCCGGTCGATACTGCGACTCGTTCCACTCTCTTGCTTAAGTCCTGTCTTCTCCTGGTTGCCATATGCACTCCATCCAACAGATTCGCACTCGCCGGAGCCGCCCCCCGGCGCTGCCCCGGACGCTCAGGGATTGCCCCTGGCAGCCTGGTCTGAGCTGGTGGCTCTCTGGAGAACCTGGCGGGCCAACTGCAGGGCACGGCCGCGCAGCATGTTGGCTTTCTCCAGCCGCGCGGGATCGGTGCGCAATGCCGACTGGGCGGCCAAGGCGCGGTACATGGCGGTGAGCGCTTCTTGTTGGCGCCCAGTGGCCTCGAGCACAGCGGCCAGCACCACCTGGAAGGTTTCATGCCCGGGCAACAGTTCGGTACTGCGGCGGGCATAGCCGAGCGCTTCCAGGGACTGATTCCTCTCCAGCAGCACCAGAGCGGCGCAGTTATGGTGGAACGGGTTCTTCGGCTGCTGGTCAGCAGCGCGGCCACCGTGGGTCAGCGCGCCGTTGTAGTCCCCGATGGCATAGAGTGCCAGGCAAAGCTGTCCGTGCGCCTCGGCTAAGTTAGGCTCGATTTTCAGGGCCTGCCGCAACTCCTGGACGGCCTCGTCGGGCCGGCCGGTCAGCGTGAGCAACATCCCCAAATGGCTCCGGGGCTGAGCCCATCCCGGGCGCTGTTGGGCGACCCGGCGAAGGACCTCAGCCGCTTCGGTCAGTTCGGCGTTGCCTAGCAGGTGGAGGCCAAGCTGGTACCCAGCCTCAGAAAACCGCGGGACTAGCTTGACGGATTGGCGCAGATAGCCGATGTGTTCGGCTTCGTCGGTGCCGATCATTCCCAGATAATAGAACACCAGCGAGCGCCGGTCGGACTTCAGGCGAGGAGCGATGCTCTGAAGCTGCCGCCGGCATTCCGGCAGCACCTGCTTCCAGGCGGCCTCCTCCGCCGCAGCCAAGGGGTTGTTCAAAACGTCGGCTGTCTGCTCACTCAACCTTAGTTCGCCATTCATCGCATAGGCGGCGCCTAGCAGGCATTTGGCGCGTTGAGCCTCCAGCGGGACCGCAGATTTTCTGGCTGCACGGCGCAGCAGCCGGATGGCCCCCTCCGAGTCGCTCGCGCTCAGGCGTTCCAGTCCGATCTGCAACACGTTCGGCGCCAGGTCCTCCCTCGACTGGGTGGGCACGCCCTGGCCGCCTGCCTGGGCACGCACGAGACTGACGTGAGGTGCAAGCAGGAGCTGCTGGACAAGGACCAGGGCCAGGAGTATTTTGAGGGACATCACAGTGATTGTATCCGGGTGTGGCTGGGGGCGCACGGATTTTCTGGACGGCAGGTATGGACAAGAAAGGCAACTCTGCGGCGGACCGCGACCAACTTCCGCCGATCACATTATTCGGAAAGCGAATGAAGTTGACGGGGACGGCGTCAGAACCGCCGCCCGGTCCGGCTCGGCACATCAGGGCAAGGCGCGGCAGCGAAGACGCCGAGGGACGCCGCGTGTTCTGGGTGGCCGTCGGGGTCTTTGCCCTGGTCTTGCTGGCTGCTCTTCTGGGACCCCGATTCCTGCACCAGCCCCGACTCCTGCACCAGAAAGACGGGATCCGGGTTGGTCCCCCAGTTGACAGCCCAGTTGACGGCCCAGTTGACGGATTGACGCAGCCCCTAGCAGAAACGGCGGCGCCACAACCTGAAGCTTCAGAGGCTGAAGCCTCAGAGGGAGCCGCGCCGCTTCCTCCACAGCCCGCTGCAACAGCCATTGCACCGGAGGACACGTCGGCCGATTCAGCCCCGGCGCTGGTGCCGCCTGCCACAGATGAGGCCAAGCCCGGTGGCGGCGAACCGGCCCGAGCACAAGCAGGCTCGACGACGACGAGTTCCGCGCCGGCCGAAGTCAGAGCGGTGGGGCGGCCGGCTCAGGGCAAGACACAGGCACCCCGTCGTCCCCCGCGCGACGAAGCTTACATCCGGCGGCTGCGCGAGCGAATGCAGCAGTACGAACGCGAGAAGGCGCAGGGCAAGTCCCAGGAGTCTCCCCAATAGTGCTACCGTTTACACGACGCATTCATACTGCGATCGACCTGGCCGCTAGCGCCCATCGTGACCAGGCCCGAAAGGACCGCGACCGCCCCATCCCCTACGTGGCCCACCTCTTCGGTGTGGCCTGCCTGCTAGCGGAGTTCGGCTTTGATGAAGACCTCTTCGTGGCCGGATTACTGCACGACGTGCTGGAAGACCAGCCCGCCTACCGGCAAGATGTGGAGGGTTACGGGGAGCACGTGGCCGGCCTGGTGCGTGCGGTCACCGAACGCAAGCTTGACGCAGCCGGCGAGGAACGGCTCTGGGCAGTGCGCAAGAGCGAATACATCGAGCATCTGCGCTCCGCCCCGGCCGAGGCCAAGGCCATCTCCTGCGCCGACAAGATTCACAACATGCAGTCCATCCTGCTGGCGCTAGAGCGCGGCGCCCAGATTTGGGGAGAAATGAAGGCCCCGCCCGATCAGCAACTGGACCGCTATCGCCGCCTGCGCGCCGCTCTGGCTGACGGGTGGCAGCATCCCATCCTGGTGCGCTTTGACGCGGTTCTCGCTGAACTAGAGCGTCGCGTGCAACAAACCACCTCCCCGCAGGCCTGACAGCTATCAGCCGAATTTCCGCTTATACTAGCGCTTATACTAGAAGGCTATGGTGCGGCGGACGCTCTGCTCCGGACTTGTGCTGGCGCTGGTCGCGAGCGCCTGGGCTGCCACTCCCGAGAAAAAAGCGCCTGCGAAAGAGGTGCCTGCCGGAAAGGCATTGGAGAAACCCACGGTTGTCCTCACCGGCCGGCTGGCGCACCAGGGGCGCGCGCCAGTCCTAAAGGTGCCAGTCCAGGGAGGGAGAGAGGTCAAGACTTACAGGCTGGTTCCCTCCGACGAGTACACCAGCGCGCTGCTGGGTGACAACCGCATCCATGGTTGGGAACTGCGTGTGGAGGGTCGCCGCAAGGGCAAGGACACCGTCCAGGTGGAGCGGCTCTTCAGCGTGCGCGACGGGCGACTCCACAAGGTGACTTATTTTTGCCATATCTGCAACATCACCTCGTATAAGCTGGGCCGCTGCGACTGCTGTCAGGAGCCCACCGAAGTCCGCGAGGTGCCCCACGACCCCGAGGGCATCCACTAAGATTGACCGGCCAGCGCAATCAGGTCTATCTCCACTTTCACGTCGAACGCCAGCCGGGCGATCTCCACCGTGGCACGCGCCGGCGGCTGGCTGGGGAAGGAGCGCGCGTAGACCTTGTTCATCTCGGCGAACTCCTTGAGGTCTTTCAGGTAGACATTGACCTTGACTACCCGCTCCATGCTGGAACCGGCCGCCTTCACGATCGCGGACAGGTTCTTCATCACCTGCTCGGTCTGAACAGCGATATCGCCTTCTACTAGCTTGCCCGAGGAATCCAGAGGCATCTGGCCACTGACAAACACGAAGCCATTCGCCTCTACAACCTGGGAATAGGGACCCACAGCTGGAGGCGCATCCGGCGAAGAAATGATTCGTTTCATGGCGCGCTATTAAAGCATAGAACAGGGTGAACCGCTATCTTTTATCTTTTGACGAGCCGAACGTCCGCGGTGCGGTAGGGAAGCGGGGCATTCGCCCTTGTGCCTGCAGCCGGTTCGGCGGTAAAATTTAGTATGCGGCGGTTAACCCTCTCACAGGTGCAGGGTAGTCGTATATTCCTAGGAGACTTCTGCATGCTGCAGGAAAAGCGGACCCTGGCGTTGCTGGCGAGCCTGATCCTTGGGCTCGTGCTGGCGGCTACCCCGGCGCTGGGTCAGATCAAAGCGGCGGACCCGAGGGCCCCGAAAAAACTGGCGCCGTTCGTGCCTTCCCCGGAATCGGTGGTGGAGAGGATGCTAAAACTGGCCGAGGTCAAGCCCGGCGATATTGTCTACGACCTGGGGTCGGGGGACGGGCGGATCCTCATCATAGCCGCGCAGAAATTCGGCGCCCAGGCAGTCGGCGTGGAGATGGACAAGGAACTCCACAAGGAAGCTTTAAAGCGCATCAAGCAGTTAAAGCTGGAAGACAAGGTGAAGGTGATCCACGGCGATCTGATGAAGGTGGATGTGAGCCAGGCCACGGTGGTGACCCTCTACCTGTTGACCAGCACCAACGAGAAGCTGAAGCCAAGACTGGAGAAGTACCTGCAGAAGGGCGCACGCGTCGTCTCACACGATTTCAAAGTTCCCGGCTGGCGCGCGGAGAAGATCGAAAACATGAGCCAGGGCGAGAGCCAATTCCATCAGCACACCCTCTACCTCTACCGCCGGTAAATTGCTTCGCGTATGGGTCGCGGGACGCGTCTGCTCCACGTCGCCCGTGAGATAGGCCTGGTCCGGCGCTCAACCCCGGCGCTCAACCTCCGCCGCTCAGCCTCCGCCGCGCAACCCAGGTTCTCTTCCTCACGCGGGCATAGAGGAATTCCCTCCGGAAAAGGTTTTCCGCAAGAGGCTATAATGGCCGAGTCGCACGCTGGGAGGAAGCAGTGAAACCACCAAAGATCTGCATTCTAGGGCCGGGCAACATGGGCCGCATCATCATGCAGCGGCTGATCCACGAAGGTTTCTGCGAGCCGCGCAACCTTTCGGTCAGCAAGACACGCACGCCGAAACAACTGGCAGACCGTTTCCCGGGCGTCCGCATTCACCAGGGGAACGCGCGGGCGGTGCGCGGCGCCGACATCGTGATTCTGGCCGTCAAGCCGCAGATGTTCGCGGAGGTGGCGCGGGAAATCCACGATTCGCTGACCGCGCGCCAGCTGGTCATCTCCATCATGACCGGGATTGACTCAGCCAGCATCGCGCGCCTGCTCCGACACAAGAAAGTAGTTCGCTGCAGCACCAACATCGCCATCGAGGTCGGCCGCGCGGTCACCTTCTGGTCGGCGCAATCCTGCAACGACGCCGATCTGCAATTGGCGCGGGGCATCTTCTCCCGCTGGGGACGCGAAGTCTTCACCCAGCAGGAAAGCACCTGGACATCACGATTGTGGGCGTCGGAAGCGCTCCGGCCTTTATGGCCTACATCCTGTGGGGCATGGTGCGCTCGCTGGTGCACCTGGGCCTGCCGGCTGATCTGGCCAAGGTGGCCACCTTCGGGGTGGCCGAGGGCACCCTGTCGCTGTGCGAGCTGGAACCCGACCGGCACCTGGCCGACTTCATTGACCAAGTCACCACCCCCGGCGGCATTACCGCCCGCGGCCTGCACAAGTTCGACGCCGGCCTGTTCGCCATGCTGACCGAGGCGTACGAGGCCGCCTACCTGAAGGTCATGGAATTCAAACAGACCGTGGACTGCGGCGCTGCGGCACCTGCGTCTTGCAGGCCCCACGCAGATTTTGTATGAGCGATTCACCGGCCCGAGCTGGAGCCATCAGCAAAGCGCTGCTGGCGCAGATGGTCCTGTCGCCGGGTCTGGCACTGGGCCGGGTGTTGGTGGGCTGGGGACTCGACGCTCCAGGCGCCTACTTTGCGCATCCCGCGCGGGCCGCATTCTTTGCGCTCGCCGTGCTCGGCGCCATCCTGGTTCTGGTGTTGGCGCCGGACGTCGAACTGTATCGCAAAGGCCAGCGGCCGGTGGGACGGAAGCGGTGGCTGCTGGGCGGGCCAATCGTGGTGGCGATGTTTCTGATCTGGTTCGTCGCCTATGCTGACCGCCGAAGTTTGCTGACGTTCGGCGATAGCGCCGCGCTGCGCTACTTCGGGCTGGTGCTCTACGCTGGAGGCAATGCGGTGGCCCTGGTGGCGGTGCAAAGGCTGGGAAAGCAGTACAGCGGCTACATCACCATCCAGGACGACCACCAGCTGGTGCAGACCGGCATCTACGCCCTGATCCGCCACCCGATTTACTTGCGGGCGCTTCTGATCGCGGTAGGCTGGCCGCTGGTATTCCGCAGTTGGCTGGTGTTCCTGCTGGTGCCGCTGCTGACCCTCTTCGTGGCTGTGCGCATCCGGCAAGAGGAGAAGCTGCTGGCCGAGCATTTCGGCGCCGAGTTCGAAGCCTACCGACGCCGAACCTGGCGGCTCGTCCCGTACCTCTACTAGCGAGAATGCCTAAACCGCCGTAATGCATCGGGTTCTCAATAGCGGACAGACTCTCAATTTAAGATAGAGGGTAATCATGAAATTCGGTCTAACTGAGGTGAGGGTTCTTCAGCGGCGAAAAGCGGCACTGGTGCTGGCAGCTCTGATTGCTGCCGCCGGACACATCTGGGGGGTCCATGACGGGATCACCTTGGCGCTCCTTGTGGGCGCCGCAGGTCTGATTTGGTCCAGCCGCGAGCGGAAAGCTTGGCTGGTGTCCGGCGCAATGGTAGCCGGGGGCTTACTATGGTCCCATACAGATGAGATCGGCTGCTCGGCATGGTGGCGGGCCAGCGTCGTCTATGAACAACTGCGCGGCCACCTTCCCTATATCGAGTGGGACGATGTTCAGCGTAAGGCCTTTGGACCGTGCTATGCGCTCACCAAGCCCCATCCGGAAGTCGAGAAGAGTATCCATCAGGTCGAAGAAAAAGTTGTGGAGGGACGCAAATGGGAGCTTTATCAAACCGGGCTGGGACGCTTCTGGATGCCGGCACCGGGCAAAGCCCTCCTTGCGTTTCTTCTCTGGGAGCTGACTGTGCAACGTGACTACGAGAGCGGGCAGGCCGCGATCCGGCACGGGGATACGGTGGTAGATTGCGGCGCTCACGTCGGCCTCTTTACCAAGTTCGCTCTGAGGCAAGGAGCTGATCGGGTGATAGCCATTGAGCCGGATCCTACAAACGTCGCCTGCCTGGAGTCCAATCTGGGCCGGGAGATTGCAGAAGGCCGTGTCGTCGTGGTGAAAGCAGGACTCTGGAACAAGAAAACGCGTCTTACGCTCTATGAATCCCAAGGGAATTCCGCGGCAAACACGTTCTTGGAGGACCTGCCAGACACCAAAAAGGTTGAGGGCCTTCCTGTTCTGCCGTTGGACGACATCGTCGCAAACCTCAAATTCGATCGGGTGGATTTCATCAAAATGGACATCGAAGATTCCGAACGCTTCGCGCTTCAAGGGGCCACCGCGACTCTCCGGCAATTCAAGCCCCGCATGGCCATCAGCGTGTATCACATGTCGGGCGATCCGACGTTCATACCTGCGCTGGTCAGGCGGGCCCAGCCCGATTATCAGATTCATGCCAAGGGCATCGAGACGATGGGACGAGAGGTACGGACCAAAGTCCTCTTCTTCGATTAGCCAGCTTGGGACCGGCTTCCCAACACGTTTCGATGATCCGCCTCTCAACGCCCAAGCTCCAAAATGTCCGTTAAGTCTTCGGCAAGTGGCATAATCCGAGGCATGAATACCGAAATCGTTCATGCCGACGTGGAGAGCTATTTTTACAGCCTATTGCCGGCGCGGGATGCGGTCCTGGAAGAGATGGAAGCCTATGCGCGTGAGCATCGCATACCCATCGTCGGCCCGGCGGTGGGACGCTTGCTTTACCTGCTGGTCAAGTTAGCGGGCGCGCGCCGCATCTTTGAATTGGGCTCGGCGATCGGCTATTCCACCATCTGGCTGGCCCGTGCCGCCGGTGAGGGCGCTGAGGTGTACTACAGCGATGGCAGCCGGAGCAACGCCCGGCGCGCCGGCCAGTATCTGGAGCGCGCCGGCGTCAGTCACATCGCGCGCATCGCCGTGGGGGATTCCCTGGAACTACTCCGCGCCACACCCGGAGAATTCGACCTGATCTTCAACGATGTGGACAAGCACCAGTATCCAGAGGTCTTCCCGCTGGCCTTGTCGCGCCTGCGCCGGGGCGGCCTGCTGGTAGCAGACAACACGCTCTGGTTCGGCCGCGTAGTGCGCCTGCGACGCCCCGACCGCGACACGCGAGGCATTCAGGAATTCAACCGCCTGACCTACTCCACTGCGGAACTGCACACCGTCATCATCCCGTTGCGCGACGGCGTCTCCGTTTCGCTCAAGCTGTAGTGACTCCTACGAGAGAACGGGGCAGAGCTTGGGTAGGCAGACCGGTCCAGCCATGCACGGAACTGCTTCACCCGGTATTGGAGTACTCGGCAGACAACAACTTCGGTGGAAATCCTGAAACCCCTCTGGCACTATGGGTGATGGGATTTCTTGATTTCGAATTTTCGCTTTTTACTTCCTCGGAGGAGGCGTTATGTCAGCGACCGATGCTTTGCGCGCTAAAGTTCGGGAGGAACTACCGGAGGTTGAGGAGATTTCCAATTCGGAGCTGCAGAAGAAGGTGGTGGAGGCTTGGGCGACGTCCTTAGGTGGCAGCAGCTTTGGGGCGATCGCAGAGATCCGGCCGTCGGGCAATCCCGATACGCCGCCGCTGAAGACCGGGACGCAGACGGATCACATCCGCGGGGTGACACGGCTGGCAATGGTGATTGCTGATGAGATGATGGCCATGTTTCCGGATTTGAGGATCAACCGGGACGTTCTGATTGCCGGGGCCTTGTGCCATGATGTGGGCAAACCGTGGGAGTTCGATCCGAAGAACCAGGCGCGCTGGAAGGGGGCGCCCCGAGCGGCGGGATTCCCCTCCATCCGGCATCCGGCCTACGGCGTGCACATCTGCCTCACCGTGGGACTTCCGGAGGCGGTGGCCCATATGGCCGGAGCCCATTCGGGCGAGGGCGAGCTGGTGGTGCGGAGTCTGGAGAATACGGTCGTGCATCATGCCGACTATGCGTTCTGGCGCACGTTGGAAGCCGGAGGGCTCTTGCATAGTGACGACTGAGGACAGCGAGCGCGGCGGGATGATCCGCACTGACCGGTCGGCTATTAGAAACAACGCGGTTGCCGCCCCAGTTCGCCGCCGCTGGTTTCGTCTTCGGCTGACCAGGACCGGTCTTATCC
>JAKZXP010000126.1:0-6210 GCA_047514915.1 Terriglobia bacterium | reverse complement strand
GTCGCGCTCGATCCTATCCACCGCCTGGCCGGTGTGGCGGGCCAGCAGCTCGTTGGTGATCTGGCGCCAGCGCAGGATTTCCCGCGCCTGAATGTCAATATCGGTGGCTTGGCCCGACAACCCGCCCATGACGGAAGGCTGGTGGATCAGAACGCGCGAGTTGGGCAGGACAAACCGCTTGCCCTTGGTGCCAGATGCCAGCACCAGAGCCGCCATCGAGGCAGCCTGGCCGATGCAGATGGTGCTCACGTCGGGCCGGATGAACTGCATCGTGTCGTAAATGGCCATTCCGGCGGTGATGGAACCGCCCGGGCTGTTGATATAAAGAGAGATATCCCTTTCCGGATCATTGGCTTCCAGAAACAGCAACTGGGCCGTGACCACGTTGGCGATGCTGTCGTCAATCGGGGTCCCAATAAAAATAATGTTGTCTCGAAGCAGGCGGGAATAAATATCGTAGGCACGCTCTCCCCGGCTGGTCTGCTCTACGACCATGGGGATCAGTGCGGAGCGAAATTGCGGGAAGCGTAGCCGATTCATTCAGTTTGGGGTCTTACTTCCTCGCCGGTGTGCCCGGCAATTTTTCTGGCTTTCCGGTACAGCAAATCCAGAGTTTTGTCGTTGCGCAGCCTACTCATGATCTTATCCGCCACCTCCGGCCTTGTCAAGCGAGCGCGTGTCACCGCAGTCTTGCCGCCTCGCGCTGCCTGCTGTGCCAGGTTCTCAGTTTCCTGCCTCAGCTCTTCCTCGCTGACCTGGATCTCCTCCCGTTCCGCGATACGCTCCAGCAGCAGCCCGGCCCGGACGTCTCGCCGCGCGCCCTCCAGGTGTGAGGAGCGGAGGCGCTCCCAATCCAGATCCAGGCGCGCCGGGTCCACGCCCTGCGCCGCCAACTGGCGCACGGATCGCTCCAAGCGTGCCTGGACCTGTCTGTCCACCAGCGAATCGGGCACCGGGAAGTCGTGCCGCTCCACCAGCCGGTCGATCATCTGTTCCTTGGCCTGCCGATCGGCCCGCTGCCGTTCCTGCTCCAGCAGGTTTTGCCGGATGCTGGCCCGGACTTCCTCCAGGGTTTTGAAGCGGCCCAGATCACGGGCGAACTCATCGTTGAGTTCGGGAGTCTGTTTCTGTTTAATCGCATTCACACGCGCGGTGTAGAGCACGGTACGACCAGCCAGGCGCTGGTCGTTGAAATCTTCCGGGTAGCTGACCGGGAAGGAGCGCTCCTCGCCTGGCCGGGCGCCCCGAAGGTGCTCGCTGAAGGCCGGAAACGTATCGGAGCCGCCGATTTCACACAACGCCTCCTCTAGCTTCACAGGCCCGCCGCCCGCAGGCTGGCCGCGGCTCGGCTCTTGACCCCCCAGGGGTTTTTCGGCCGGGGGCTTTTCGGCCTGCGGCTTTCCGGTCAGCGACATCACGGCAAAATCTCCGTCCTCGAGTGGACGATCCTCCACTGCGACAAAGACCGCCTGCTGTTCCTGCAACTGTTTGAGACTGGCCTCAACCTGCTCCTCCGAGACGGCCGGCTCCACAACTTCCACTTCCAGTTCGGTGTAGTCGCTCAGGTCAAAGGGAGGAATCACCTCGAATACGGCTTTGAACCGAAGGGGCTGTTGGGTCTCCGTCTCCAGGGAAACCTCTTCAATCTGCGGGGAGGCGACTGGCTCCAGGTTTTCTTCCTGCACCCGGCGCCGGACGTACTCGGGAACCAGCGCGCGCAACACCTCCTCCCGGATTTCTTCGCGAAACCGCTGTTGGATCAGGCTCAGCGGAGCCTTCCCAGGCCGGAAGCCAGGCAAGCGGGCCCGGCGCTGCAGGTCGCGCGCGACCCGCGCGGCCTCCTTCTGCACCTCTTCGGCCGGTACCTCGATCACCAGTTCGCGCTTGCAGTTTGTCGTTTCGTTATCGCTCATGATCTGGAGTTTGTCGTTTCGCTGTTGCTCATGACCTGGAGTTTGTCGCTGTTGCTCATGAAAGGAAACTATGTCGCGCTATCTGCCCACCAGGAGCCGTGAAGGATTCTCTCAGCGAGCAGAGCGGGGTTGGCTGAGCCTTCAAGCGCTTGGGGTAAGTGCCTGGGCCAAGTGTTTCGACTGCCGATTCAATATAACTGGGCCTGCTGCTTCAGTCAAATTCCCTGTTGGTGGACAGTTTCAGCGCTGCGACGAGTTGGAGGTGCGCTGGCGGACCAGGCGCAGAATGGTTTCGACCACCTCCTCGTTGGTGGACAGTTTCAGCGCTGCGACGAGTTGGAGGTGCGCTGGCGGACCAGGCGCAGAATGGTTTCGAACACCGCCTCCACCGAGAGTGAAGAGGTGTCGAGGTAGACAGCATCGGGAGCCTGATGCAGGGGCGAAAGGGAGCGCTCGCGATCCCGCTGGTCGCGCTCGCTGATTTCAGCCACGGTTTCCTCTAGGCGGTTTTGTTCGGCCAGACGGTTTTGTTCGGCAGCGTGGGGTTCGGTTTGCATGAGGCGCCGCTGGCCCCGCACCTCCGGAGCGGCGTCCAGGAATATTTTCACCTCAGCGGCGGGGAACACCACCGTGCCGATGTCGCGGCCCTCCATAACAACGTTGCCCTGCTGGCCGAGCTTGCGCTGCTGCTCGACCAGCGCCTGCCGGACGCCCGCCACGGTGGAGACGACGGAAGCCGTCTGGGTCACCTCGGGGGCGCGTACCGCCCCGGTGACGTCTTCCTCGGTCACGTCTTCCTCGCCCAGCAGCAGACGATTCCCTTCCGGCGACGGGATAAAGCGGAACGAAGCCTGGCGGGCCAGTGCTGCCACGCCCCCCGGGTCAGCCGTGGAGACACCACGTCGCAACGCCAGCAGAGCCACGGCCCGGTACATGGCGCCCGTCTCGATGTACGGGTATCCCAGCCGCTCCGCCACCAGTCGGGAGACAGTGCTTTTTCCCGCTCCGGCTGGCCCATCAATAGTAATCACCATACGGTTAGGAAGCTATCGGGAGAAAAATGAATCCCCAGATTGCGCAGATTTTCGCAGATTGTCATGTACAGACCCGCGGTGGAATCCCAATATCTGTCTGTGAAGTTTGTGAAATCTGTGAAATCTGCGGATGCTTGTCGTTTTCCATTTTGAAGATCAGGATACGTCTCACTACAGCCGGTGGAAGGCCTTTAGGATTTCGCGCAGCGAATATTTCAGCACCACTGGCCGGCCGTGCGGGCAGCTCATTGGGGCTTCGGTGCGCGCCAGCGCGTCGAGCAGCCACTGCATCTTGGCTTGGTCCAGCGGCGTGTTGATCTTGATGGCGGCGTGGCAAGCGATGGAGGCGGCCACGCGTCCGCGTGCATCCTCGAGCGGGCTCACGTGGGAGACCTCCTGCCCGTCCAGCAGGTCGCGCAGCATGACCTCGAGTTGCTGGGCGGGGATGCCCGCCGGCGCCGCTTTCACCGCCACCGTGCGCTGCCCGAACGGCTCGATCTCGAAACCGTTGGCGTCCAGTTCCTTGCCGATCTGCTCCAGGGTGGCCTGCTGAGCGGGTGTGAGCTGTAGGACCAAGGGCATCAGCAACTGCTGGACCTGCCGGCGGCCGGCGGCCCGGTCGCGAACCGTTTTCTCAAACAGCACTCGCTCGTGGGCCACGTGTTGGTCAACAATCCACAAGCCCTCATCGCTGGCGGCTACGATAAAGCTCTGCTGGAGCTGGCCCAGGGGGCGCAACCCGGCCAGCTCATCGGTGGCCGTCGAGGGCGGCTCGGCTGACAGATCACGGGGCGACGTGTCCAGCGCTGTTGCCACCGGCTCCGTCTGGGGAGCAGCGATGACTCCAGAAAGAGCCGCGCCGGGATCGCTGCCTGACGGTCGAGGCCCTGACGGTTGAGGCTCTGCTGTTGACGCCCTCACGTCGAAAGGCGTCACAGTGGCAAACGGGAGACGACGCGCCTCCGGCTCCGGCTGCGGTGCCGTCAGGTGGAAATCGCCAGACGGGGCGGGGCCGGAAGGCTGGACAAAGGGGCCTGCCAGCACCGGCTGCGGTTCCAGCGCCGGAGGCGAGCTCACAGGAAACGTAGAGACGGGGCGCGTCTCGGCCAGCCGTCGCCGCACTGAGTCGCGCACGAAATCGTGCACGAACCCGTGGTGGCGGAAGCGCACCTCGATCTTGGCAGGATGCACGTTGACGTCCACTTCGTCGAACGGGACCTCCAGGAACAGCAACGCCAGGGGGAATGCCGCCGGCGGGATCAGGTTTCGGTATGCTTCGCTGAGCGCGCGCAGCAGGACCCGATCCCGGATCAGCCGGCGGTTGACGAAAATAAAGATGGAGTTGCGGTTGGCTTTCTGCACTTGCGGCCGGGAGACAAACCCGCTCAGGCGAAGCGTCTTGACGGTGCTCTGACGTTCTCGGTCGGAGTCCGCAGGCGGCGGGTGTTCGGGAGTGAAACCCGGCAGCACCGAGGCAGGCGCGGGCAGCACCAGCTTGGTCTCGATCGTGTCCAGCTCAACCAGTTGGTCCAGCATGTCGGCTCCAAAGACCTGGAACACGCGTTCGCGCTGCGTCTGGACCGGCGTGACGTTCAACAGTTCGCCGCTGCTGGACGACAGCGTCAGGTGCCGCTCGGGGTGGGCCAGAGCGTAGTGAGTCACCAGCGAGGCCACGTGCCCCAGTTCGGTGGCCTCTTTGCGAAGGAATTTGCGGCGGGCGGGGATGTTGTAAAACAGGTCGCGGACAGTGATGCAGGTGCCCACCGGCAGGCCAGCGTCGCGCACGTCGCGCAGGCGCCCGCCGTGAACTTCCACGCGCGTTCCCGAGGACTCCTCGGCTGGGCGGGTCTCCAGCACCAGCCGCGAGACAGCGGCGATGGAGGGCAGCGCCTCGCCGCGGAAGCCCAGCGTGGCCACCGATAGCAGGTCATCGGCGGTGCGCAGCTTGCTGGTGGCGTGCCGCTCGAAGGCCAGCAGAGCGTCGTCGCGCAGCATCCCGCAGCCGTCGTCGGCCACCCGCACCAGCCTCCTGCCGCCAGCCTCCACCTCGACGCGGACGCGGCTGGCACCGGCATCTAGCGCGTTCTCCACCAGCTCCTTGACCGCCGACGCGGGGCGCTCCACCACCTCCCCTGCGGCGATCTTGTTGGCCACGCTGTCGGGAAGAATGCGGATCTTGCCCATGCCTGTTCCCTATTTCACCACCAAGCTCCCAAGACACAAAGAATTTTTACCGGGCACCTCTGCTATGTCATCCCGCTCATGTCATCCCAAGCGAGCGAGGGACCCGCTTGGTCGTCCCTTCGGCCAGGGTTTTTGCAATTGAAAGCTTCCGCTGCACAGGAATAGACTACGCCCAACGGAGTTGAGGAAACATGCCGCCACCTTTATCCGCCGTTATCCGCCGTCGGAGCAATCTCACCAGCTTTTGAGCAGACGCGGCGCCAGCTCTTCCAGCCCTTTCGCTTCGCCTTCTGGGCGCGTCTGGGTGTGGTGTCGCTGGTGACTGGGGAGTTTGTCGGCGGGGGCTGGGGTGGTGGAGCGAGCGGCATCAACATTCCCTCGCAGCAGGAGGAGGAGGGCGGTGAGATAGGCTTCGAACTGCTAGTGCCACCCAATCCGGTCTGGCAGCGCATGCAGGAATATCTCCCCTGGATCCTGGCAGGAGTGGTGGCGTTGGTGATCTTGGGGCTGATCGCGATTTATATTTCCAGCGTCTACCGTTTCATCCTGCTCGATGCCGTGCTCCGGGACCGCTGCAATCTGGGCGAGGGCTGGCGCCGCTGGCAGCAGCAGGGAAGCAGCTTCTTTCTCTGGGTGGTTGGCTTCGGCCTGGGGATGCTGGCCGGTTTGGCCCTGCTTGTCGGCGGACCGATCTATCTGGCCTGGCAGGCGGGGGTCTTCCGCCAACCCGGCGAGCATGTCGGCCTGCTGGTAGGCGGAGGCGTGGCGCTGTTCTTCTTGCTCTTGGCGTTTTTCCTGCTCGCGACGCTGGCGGCTGTGTTCGCTAAGGACTTCGTTGTTCCCGTGATGGCCCTGGAGGAGCTGGGGGTGCTGGACGCCTGGCGGCGGTTGCTTCCGATGCTGGGAGCCGAGAAGACAGCCTATGCAGGGTACGTGCTGATGAAGATCGTACTGGCGGTAGGCAGCAGCATGCTGTTCGGAATCATCAACCTCCTCGTCTTGCTGGCGCTGTTCATTCCTTTGGGAATCGCCGCCGGTGTCCTCTTTCTGGCCGGGAAGGCGGCTGGACTCTCCTTGAC
>JAKZXP010000125.1:0-6374 GCA_047514915.1 Terriglobia bacterium | reverse complement strand
CCCGCGAGGTGGAGCTGGATTGGGTGGGAAAGATGGCTTTCCTCTCGGTGGGAGGGGAAGTAGAACAAGGATATGGCCCCGGAGGTTGTAACTCCGGGGCCGAATTTTTTGAACACCCTTTGTACCTGAGAACCAGCCGGAATCACTAAGTTTTGCCAACCGATACCGGGCCGCCCCTCCGGGCTGGCCCTCCCTCCGGGCTGGCCCTCATTGTTGAGCCATGGCGCGCTCGATGGCGTCGGCCTCGCGCGGTAGCGCCTCGGTCAGCACGCGGGCGCCGTCTTTGGTGACCAAGACCACGTCTTCGATACGCACTCCTAGGTTCTCTTCTGGGATGTAGATGCCGGGCTCGACGGTGATGACCATGCCTGGCTCCAGAGGCCGGCCCACGTCACCGGGGTCGTGAACGTTCAGTCCCAGATGGTGGCCGACGCCGTGGATGAAGTATTTGCCCAGCGGCTCCCCGCGCCGGTCTTTGCCGTGGCTGTCCAGGTAGTCATAGGCGATCCTGTAAATGCTGTTCCGGGTCTTGCGACCGATGGTCACACCCGGCTTGACGGCGGCGATAGCCGCCTTCTGCGCGCCGAGCACGATTTCATACATCTCGCGCTGCCGCCGGGTGAACTTGCCCGAGACCGGCAAGGTCCGTGTAATATCAGCCGCGTAGCCGCCATACTCGCCACCCACGTCCAGAACCACCAGGTCGCCGGCCTGCATGCGCCGCGTGTTGGCGTTGTAGTGCAGCACGGTGGAGTTGAACCCGGAGCCGACAATCGGGGCAAAGGCAGGCCGCTCGCAGCCCAGCCGCTCAAAGACGTACTTCATCAGGGCCGCGATTTCGTATTCGTAGATCCCTGAGCGCACAGCCTGCATCGCCTCCCGGTGCGCCTCCATCGAGGCGTCTATGGCCTTCTCCAACAGCGCCAGTTCGCTCTTGGATTTCACCTGACGCAGGCGCGCAATCTCGGGCCCGGCATCGCGGATCTTGGCGAATGGCGCCAGCGTCTTCAGGCGATTCGAGCGGTCGTGCTCAAAGCTGCGATTCCCCCTGTCATGGCCTGAGGGGAGCACTGTATAGAGCACGCCGTAGGCGGGCAGCAGCCGCAGAAGCTCCTGCTCGAAGACTTTCTGGCTGAGCACCGTCTGAAACCCGGTGCGCTGGCGCACGTCCGGATCCCGGGGGCTGAGCTTAGGGCCGGTCCAGCGCTCCTGTTTCGGGTCGCGGGGTGGCAGGAACAAAATCTCGCGGGGAAACTTTTCTGCCTTGGCGGAGTGCGGCGAAGAGCGGTCCGTCAGCCGCGGCACCAGTACCAGGATGCCCCCTGGCTCAGCGATGCCGGTCAAATAATAAAAATTCTCGTTCTGGCGGAAGCCGAGAGTGGCCGACGGGCCCTCCGGCTCCTCGTAAGCGAAGACGACTGTGACGCCATCGTTGAGTTTCGAGGAGAGGGCCGCGCGCCGGGCCTGGTAACTTTCCAGCGGCTCTTTCTCCCGAGCAGCCGCGACTGGCCCCGCCAGCAGGCAGACGATCAGAAAGTAGAGTCGCGCCATGGTGGGCCTCGGGCGTCGGCCTTCAGATGCCGGCTTCGTAGCGCCGAACAAGTGGCAGCAGGGAGCACTGCCCGATAGCTACTGAAGGATTCCTTTCGCTCGGGGCCGCCTCGCTATCATGCAGCTTTCACCCGCTGATCCACTGCCGTTTCAACTGGACCAACCTGCGACCCAAGTCACTGAAAACGCGCTTCCAGCCCTCGGTTAGTCTACTATGAAATGCCTCGTAAGCACCTGAGTGAGCCGAGCCCAGGAGCGCGTCCCTGTTGCAGGGCTTGTCCAGGAGCTCGAATCTCTGTTTGCCCTCAGGTTGGAATGCGAGACTGTCGGGCAAGGGGAGAGCATACCCAGCCGGCCGCGGGACTGGAAAAAAAGCAAATTGTCTGGGGCCGTGTTTGATAGCGAGACCAGGATGACTCTGCTGCGGCGTGAAAGAAGTTACGTCCGATACCGGTGGTTTTACGGGTCGATCATTGATAACTTAGATTTTTTCTATCGGCTGTTTACCAGACAACTCCACCTTCCACCTTATTCCCTTCGCACTCTGGCCGGCGGATCGAAAGGTTTTAAGAACGTGGGACCCTGGTTTCTGCACGAATTTTTCCGACTGGGATTGTTCAAAGAGAACTACCGGATCTTGGATGTGGGGTGTGGTTGCGGCCGGGTCGCCTACTGCTTCGCCACCGATCCTGAGCTTCTGCGGTTGAACGTACGGTATGTGGGGATGGACATTGACGAAAAGGCCATCCTTTGGTGCCAAAAGCACATCGCTTCGAAAAACACTCGATTTCAGTTCTACTGTGCCGATCTTTACAATCGCTCCTACAATCCCAAGGGAAAACAACTCGCCAGAGATTTCCGCTTCCCCCATCCCGGTGGCTCATTTGACCTGATCATTGCAACCTCACTTTTCACACACCTGCTGGAAGAAGACCTTCGACACTATCTCAGGGAGTTATTTCGCATCCTGGACAGCAGCGGGACCATTTACGCGTCATTTTTTACCTACCGTTCTCGGGAAGAAGCCGTCCGGAGTACAGGCAGGCACCCCCTCTGTTTTCCTTGCTTCCACGGGCACTTTGCCACCCACAGCGGTTGCTATCCGGAGAATGCGATCGCTTATGAAGAGTCCTTCTTGTTAGAGCTGATTCAGTCGCTTGGTTTTCGACTGCGGGTCGACATCATGTACGGAACCCAGGATATTCTGCTGCTGGCAAAGTTAGGAGACCCACCTAAAACCTGACGCCTGAGACCTGAACCCTGTTCCAGCGCAGGCGGAGGGCCTGAAAAGGACGCGCCAGCACCTCCCACCGTCCCTGCATCAGGGAAATCAACCCGGTGTAGTAGTAGCCCAGGACGAAGAGCAGCAGAAAGGGAACGGAAGCAAAATTGCGGCAGTCTACCGCGTAGAACACCGTGGCCAGGAAGTAGGTGCCGACAGCCAGTTCGATGGCCGGAACCCAGCCGGCGCGACGGCGGTATTGCCGCAAGCGTACCCGTTGAGGGTGGAATTCGATGCGGTACTTCGGGGTGCGCTGGAAGGGCGAAGCCACCCCGCACAGCGCCTCCAGCACGGCTCGCGTATTGGTGATGGTGAGCCCGATGCCCACGCCCATCAGCAACGGCAGGTAGCGGAAGGTGCGCGTCCACTGCCGCGGGAACAGTTCACGCTGGCTGGTCAGGTAGAAGGAGGAAATGGAGAAGGTGGCCGCCACAAACAAGGGCAGGTCAATATAGAGCATCTGGAACCAGCCCTGGTAGAAGCGCACAATCATGGCTGGCAGCAGCAGCGCCGCCATCACGACCATCAGCGGGTAGCTGATGTTCGCGGTCAGGTGGAACCAGGCCTCTACCTTCTGGCGCAGGGGGATGGGGGCGGCCCAGATCCGCGGCATCAGTTTTCTTGCCGTCTGGATCAGGCCCTTGGCCCAGCGAGCCTGCTGGGTTTTGAACGCGGTCATCTCCACCGGCAGCTCCGAGGGGCATTCGACGTCCGGCAGGTAGAGGAACCTCCAGCCACACAACTGTGCGCGGTAGCTGAGGTCGGTGTCTTCGGTGAGGGTGTCGTGTTGCCAGCCGCCCGCCTGCTCGATGGCCGCGCGCCGCCAGATGCCCGCCGTGCCGTTGAAGTTGAAGAAGCAGCCGGAGCCGAAGCGCGCACCGTGCTCCAGCACGAAGTGCCCATCCAGCAGAATGGCCTGCACCCGGGTCAGCAGCGAGTAGTCGCGATTCACGAACGTCCAACGCGTCTGCACCATTCCCACGCCCGGGTCGGTGAAGCAATGGATGGTGCGCTGCAAGAAGTCGGAGGGCGGCAAGAAGTCGGCGTCGAAGACGCAGATGAATTCCCCGGTGGCTTTCTCCAGCCCGGCGGCCAGCGCGCCGGCCTTGAAGCCCTGGCGGTGGGTGCGATGGAAGTGGCGGATCGGGTGTCCCAGAAGCGCGTAGCGCTCCACGGCGGCCCGGGCCTCCTCCACCGTCTCATCCGTCGAGTCGTCCAGGACCTGGATTTCCAGCAGTTCCCGCGGGTACTCGATCCGGCAGACGCTCTCAATCAAGCGCCCCACCACAAAGCGCTCGTTGTACACCGGCAGTTGGATCGTAACGCGGGGCAGCCGTTCCCAACGATCAAGTGACGGCCCGGCGCCCCGGCGGCGATACCGAAAGTAGCTGTACACCAGCCAGTAGCGGTGCAGCCCGTAGACCGAAAGCACGGCCAGCACCAGGAAGTAGGGCGTCAGGATCGCCACGTCGAAGGCGTTGGGCTGGTAGACATTCTCGAAGGTGCGGTCGAAGAGAAACAGCTTGGCCTGCTTCCAGAAAGAAGGTGGCCCGGCGGGAAACGGCAGATATAAAAGAAGGGTGCCCATCCGCTATGATACTTTGCTCAAACGAGCGACCCGCTGAAGAACGGGTAGCAGAATCCCCCGATGATCTTTTGGCTGCTGGCCGGAGCCCTGGAAGCTGTCTACGTCCTCATTCTGCTTCTCCACAATCTGAAGGAGCAGGTGGTGTGGTTCATCGCGCTTGCGCTGGCAGCCGGCCTATTATACTTGATTTCGGTCTGGCTGGTGTTCCGCCCGTTGCCCGCGGCCGGCCGGTGGACACTAGGGTTCATCTTCGCCGTGGGCCTGGTCTTTCGCGCGACGCTGTTTCCTCTCTATCCCTCGCTTTCCGATGACCTGATCCGCTACCGCTGGGACGGCAAGATGCAGGTGGCCGGCTACAACCCCTACCTCCTCCCGCCGGCCGACCCGCAGCTCGAGCACCTGCGGGACGAAACCTACCAGGGCGTGGCCGGCAAGCACCATGTGGCCATTTACGGCCCGTTCACGGAGTTGCTTTTTCGCTTCTGGTACCCGGTGACTATGGCGGCGGGGGCGGCGGCGGGGGCGCCCGGCCACGTTTACCTGTCTGTGCTGCTGATGAAAGTGCCGATGCTGGCCTTCGACTTCGGTGCGGCTCTGTTGCTGGCGCTGTTGCTGGGGCGGCTCGGGTTGCCGAAGCACCGGGTGCTGGTCTACTGGTGGTCGCCGCTGGCGGTGATCGAGTTTGCCGCCAGCGGTCACAACGATTCGGTGGCCGTCTTCTTTCTGCTCCTGGCGTTGCTCGGGTTTGCAGCCGGCGAGAAGGCCTGGTCCCTGGTGGCTCTTGCCCTCTCTATGCTGTCCAAGCTATTTACCGCTTTTCTCTGGCCGGTGGTGCTGGCCCGTTGGCTGGAACGTGGGCGCTGGCGCTGGCTGCTGCTGCCGGTGCTGTGCGGGGCGGTGGGGTATTGGCCCTTTCGCGAGGGCCTGGTTCAGGTGCTACCCGGGTTATCCGCGTTCGCCCAGCAATGGCGCAACAACGACGGCCTGTTTGCCCTGTTTCACGCGGTGACCGGATCGCACACGGGAGCGAGCGTCGTCTTTGTCGCGATCGTGGCCGGCGTGGCCGGATTTCTGGCTGGTCGCCGAGTTGCCCTCCTGCGGGCGGCCTTTCTCATCTTGGGAACCACACTGCTGTGCGCGGCCAACGTCTTTCCCTGGTACCTGACCTGGATTCTGCCGCTGCTGGCCATTTTCCCTAACCCTGCCTGGTTGTTGTTTACGGTGCTGGTCTTCCTCTTCTATGAAGTGCTCATTGGCTATGCAGCGCTGGGAGTCTGGGAAGACAATCCTATGATCCTGCTGCTGGTGTACGTACCGTTCTACGCGCTGCTGCTCGGCAGTTGGCTTGCGAAGAGCGGAAGATTAGGAGTGAAGAGTGAAGGGTGAGGAATCGTCGCTCATCCTTCACTCATCAGTGGTGCCAGCATTCATCAGTAGTACCAGTCGAAGATGCGTACCACCACGATCTCCTTGTACCTCCGCAAGGCCATTTTGAACACCTTCAGGTCCGAGCCGCGGTAGTGGTACGGGTAGACGATCTTCGGGGCGAACGCCTTCACGCAATCGGCCGCCTCATTGGGTGGCATGGTGTAAGGAAGGTTCATCGTCATGAAAGCGACGTCGATGTTCTCGAGCGCGCGGATCTCCGGTACGCATTCGGTGTCGCCTGAGAAATAGATTCGCTTCCCTCCGAGCGTGAGGATGTAGCCGTTGCCCCGGCCCTTGTCGTGGTAAAGGGTTCCCGGTTTGGGTCCGCGCTTCAGGTTGTACATCGGGACGGCTTCGATCTGGATGCCCAGGACCGTCTTGGTCTCGCCGTTCTGGATCACCTCCGCCTCGGTCACCGTCTCCTGCACGGCGGCCGGTGCCACGATCTTGGTGTCCGCCTTTTTCAGTTGGGCGATGGCCTTGGGGTCCATGTGATCGCCGTGGATGTCGGTGATCAGGATCAGG
>JAKZXP010000124.1:0-3984 GCA_047514915.1 Terriglobia bacterium | reverse complement strand
TTACGGGGTTTCCTTCACGCCTGAGGAAAAAGCAGAAAAGAAGAAACAAGGGCCCTAACTGACTCCCCCCAAGCCCTAGCTATTCTCCCACCAAAACACCCAAGACACATCAGCAGGCCAGCAGAAATCAGGGGCTAAAGGAAGCGCCGCAACCACAGCTCTTCTGGGCGTTGGGATTCTCCAGCAGGAAGCGCTGTTCCATCAGCGTTTCCTTCCAGTCCAGGGTCAACCCTTTCAGGTAGAGCAAGCTCTTGGGGTCCATGAAGACCTTGGCTCCATCAAATTCAAAGGTGCGGTCCTTGGGGCCAGGCGCCTTCTCAAACCGGATGACATAGGTGAGCCCCGAACATCCTCCTCCCCGCACGCCCAGGCGCAACCCGGCCAGGTGCTCCTGTTGCATCATCGTCCGCACCTTGCAGATGGCGCTCTCGGTCAACTGAATCATATCCGTTCCTTCATCTCGCAGGACCAGGCCCCTTCACGCGCCTGGCTGCATTAGGAGACTTTGGAGGAACCCAGCCGCTCAGCCTCGTACAGCGGCGAGAGTTCGCGCAACTGGTGGACGACACTAGAGACGCGCTCCACCACGTAGTCCACTTCCTCCTCGGTGTTGAAGCGGCCGAGGCCGAAGCGAAGGGAAGCCTGAACCAGCTCTTCCTCCACCCCCAGAGCCTGCAGCACGTAGGAAGGCTCCCGGGAAGCCGACGTGCACGCCGAGCCGCTGGAGACGGCCACGTCGTTTAGTCCCATCAGCAGCGACTCGCCTTCCACGTAAGCGAAGCTCAGATTGAGGTTGGCCGGCAGCCGATCCTTCGGGTGCCCGTTCAGACGGACTTCGTCCAGCCGGGCCAGGATTCCTTCTTGCAGCCGGTCGCGCAGGCCCGCCAGACGTCGGGCCTCCTCGGGCATCTCCCGCTGGGCCAGTTCACAAGCCTTGCCAAAGCCCACAATGCTGGGCACCGGCAGGGTGCCGGAGCGCAGTCCGCGCTCGTGCCCGCCACCATCCAGCATGGGGGCCAACTCCACACGCCGATCGCGGCGCCGGACGTAGAGGGCGCCCACGCCTTTGGGCCCGTACATCTTGTGAGCCGAGAGCGAGGCCAAGTCCACCTGCACTTTCTCGACGTCAAACGGCACCTTGCCCGCCGCCTGAGTGGCGTCGCAGTGGAACAGCACTTCCCTGTCGTGCCTGTCGTGACAGATGCGTCCGACCTCCGCCAGCGGGTGCAGCACGCCGATCTCGTTGTTGGCGGCCATCAGCGTCACCAGAATGGTTTCGTCCCCGATGGCCCGCCGCACGTCGTCGGGGTCCACCTGGCCCACTTTGTCCACCGGCAGATAGGTTACCCGGAACCCTTCCTGCTCCAGGCGCCGGCAGGTATCCAGCACTGCCCGGTGCTCCGTTACACAGGTGACGATATGATTACCGCGTTCGCGGTGCCGCCATGCCACGCCCTTGATGGCCAAGTTGTTGCTTTCGGTGGCCCCGGAGGTGAAGATGATCTCCTTGGAGCTGGCGTGAATGAGCGCGGCCACCTGCTTGCGAGCTTCCTCCACCGCCTGCTCGGCTTCCCAGCCGAAGACGTGGTTGCGGCTGGCCGCATTGCCGAACTTCTCCAGGAAGAAGGGTGCCATTGCCTCAAACACCCGCGGGTCCACCGGGGTGGTGGCGTGATGGTCCATGTAGATTGGCAGCTTCACCGCTATTTTCGCAAGCCCCCGGCCTCCAGCCTCACGTCTGCAGCCTCACGCCGGCGCTCACACTCTCTTGCCGGAGACAAAAGGAAGGCGCGGATAGTTCATGACCCCGGACACCTCAACCAGGTTGCCGACCCAGTCACTCATCTCCCGCTCGTTGAACAGCAGGTCCTTCAGAGTGGTCCTGCTCAACACCTGGTCCAGGACCAGTTGCACCGCGCGCCACAGCGAGCGGATGGAGCAATCCACTGAGTGCGTGCAGACCTCCTCGGTGCCTGAGTGCCGTTCGCAAAACTCTGGTTCAAACAACCGCTCCCCGAGCACTGCCATCGCCTGCCCCACGCTGATCTGATCGGGTGCGCGCGCCAGGGTATAGCCTCCTGTGTGGCCACGCACGCTCTTCACCAGTCCGCCCCGGCGCAGAACGCCCATGAGTTTGCCCACATAATGGCTGGAGATTCCCTCGGCCCTGCTGATCTCGGGAATCGTCAAGCTCCCGCCCTCCCCCAGACCTCCGATCTGGAGCAGGCAGCGCAACCCGTATTCTTCTTGGGCACTCAATTTCATCGTCAAATCCTCCTACCGGACCGGATCGAAGTTTCCCATGAAGCCCTTACATAAAGCCCCTCACATGAAGCCAAGGTTAAGCTTGGCGCGTTCCGACATCTTGCTCTGGTCCCAGGGCGGGTCCCAAACCACCTCTACTTTGGCCCCGGTGACGCCGGGAATGGACTTCAGCTTCGTCTCCACCTCCGGGGGCAGGGTGCCCGCCACCGGACAGGAGGGCGAGGTGAGGGTCATCTTGACGTTGACCTGCCCGGGGGGCTCTACCTTCACCTCGTAGATCAACCCCAGCTCATAAATGTCGACTGGAATCTCCGGATCGTAGCAGCTTTTTAACTGCTCGATAGCTTTCTCTTCGATGGCAATCAGTTCTTGAAATCCCATTGGAATCACTCCGTGGAGGTGATTTCGCCGCTTCCCCGCATGGCGGCGCGCAGGGTATGCCAGGCCAGCGTGGCGCACTTGACCCGCACCGGATACTTCGAGACGCCGGAGAACACCGCCAGCTTGCCCAGTTCGGCCGCCGGTACGCCGCTGCGGTCCCCTTCGGTAACCAACTGATGAAACTTCTCAAACAGGGTTTCCGCCTCCACCCGGCTCTTGCCTTTCAGGCTCTCGGTCAGGATGGAAGCTGAAGCGGTGGAGATGGCACAGCCGGAGCCCTCAAAGCTGATGTCGCGCACCCGGTCATTCTCCAGCTTCACGTAAATCCGAACCCGGTCGCCACACAGCGGATTATACCCTTCCGCGTCGCCGGTCGCTCCTTCCAGCTCCTTGAAGTTGCGGGGCCTCCGGCTGTGGTCGATGATGACCTCCTGGTAGAGGTCGTTCAGGTCCGCCAGCATCTCCTCGGGCATCAGTGGAACATCTCCTGCACCTTGCGGATGCCGGCCGCCAGCGCGTCCAGCTCTTCCCGGGTGTTGTAGAAGGCCAGCGAGGCGCGCGTAGTGGCTGCAACGCCGAAGCGCTGCATCACAGGCTGGGCGCAATGATGGCCGGTGCGAACGGCAATGCCTTCGCAGTCCAGCACGGTGCCCGCGTCGTGGGGGTGAATCTCGTCAATGACGAACGACAGCACGCTGGCTTTCTCCCTCGCAGTACCGATCAGCCGTACGCCTGGAATCTGCCGGAGCGCCTCGGTACCGTAGCCGAGCAGCTCGTGCTCGTAGGCTCCCACGTTGTCCAGTCCCACCTGGTTCAGATAGTCAATGGCCGCGCCCAGCCCGATGGTAGCGGCGATGTTGGGCGTGCCGGCCTCAAATTTGTAGGGCAGCGTGTTGTAGATGGTTTTCTCAAAGGTGACGGAGCTGATCATGTCGCCCCCCCCTTGGTAGGGGGGCATAGCTTCCAGCCACTGCGCCTTGCCGTAGAGCACGCCGATGCCGGTGGGGCCGAACATCTTGTGCCCGGAGAATGTGTAAAAGTCGCAGTCCAGCGCCTGTACGTCCACCTTCAGGTGCGGCGCCGCCTGCGCTCCATCCACGAGCACCGGCACATTCCGGCGGCGTGCCATCTCGATGATCTTCCGGATCGGGTTGATGGTTCCCAGAGCATTGGAGACGTGGGCCACCGCCACCAGCCGAGTGCGCTCGTTCAGTAGCTTCTCGAACTCCTCCAGCAGCAGTTCCCCGCGGTCGTTGATGGGCGCCACCCGCAACATGGCTCCCTTCTCCTCGCACAGGATCTGCCAGGGGACGATGTTGGAGTGGTGCTCCATGGCCG
>JAKZXP010000123.1:0-2594 GCA_047514915.1 Terriglobia bacterium | reverse complement strand
ATCCCGCATCGTGGGCATCTTCCACCAGATCATGTTTGGAGACCCTGAGCCGCGCCACATCTGCACCAGTTTCGTGGAGCGGCAGAACCTCACCATGCGGATGCAGATGCGGCGATTCGCGCGGCTCACTACGGAGCACAGTGGTGATCGTGATTGTGCTGACATTCATGTTGCTGGTGGGAGGTTTGCGCGGCTAGATGAGGTTCTAGGGATTACGTGCGCACTTTCAACAGCAGGTAGACCCCCGCAAGGCCAAACAGCACATCCGGCGACCAGGCGGCTAGGGCAGGAGGCAGCTCATTGATGTTGCCTAGCTTTTCAAACAGCCCCGCCACGGTCACGTAGAACATGGCGATCCCGATGCTCACCGCCACACCAGCCAGCGCGCCGCGATGTCCGACGGTGAACGCGAACGGGACGGCAATCACGGCCATAATCAGGGCAAACAGAGGGAAGGAAAACTTCTTGTGGTACTGGACGGAGAGTTTGGTCACGTCAAATCCGCTCTGGTGCAGATCCTTTATGTAGCGCCCCAATTCCTTGTAATTCATCTCGATGGACTGCTTCACCTCTTTCTTGAAGTACTCTGGTCTTTCTTGCACGTGTGGAAAGACTTGCATGTCGAAGCGCCGGAAGCTAGTCACCTCCATCCCGTCGGTTTCCCGCACCCAGCCGTTCTCAAATACCCAGTTGTCCAGCCGGGGCTCCCAGTGGGCGCGCTCGGCCCAAATCCGTTGGCGCAACTGGAAGCTCCTCGGGTCCAGCTCAAAGATGCTGACTCCTCCCATCACGTTCTGCTCCGGCTCAAAAAAGTTGTAATAAAAGATGCGCGACTGCTGGCCGAAAATCCATTTCCGGTCCGGACGGAAATAGGTTTGCGGCGGCCGCCCTTTGATGCGGCTACGCAGGGCTTCCTGCTTCTTGTTGGCTGAGGGCAGGTAGAAGTGATCGAAGGCAAACAGCATGGCGCTGAGCACGGCTGCCGCCAGCAACACGGACAGGCTCGCCCGGTACAGGCTGATCCCGCAGGCTTTCATGGCGGTGAACTCATTGCGTTTGGTGAGAAGGCCGAAGGTCACCAGGACCGCCACCAACACGCTGAGCGGCGCGATGGGATCGTAGATCAGTTGCGGTGCCAGGTAGAGAAAGTAGGAGGCGATGGTGCTCCACGGGGCCCGATTCTGATAGATGTCATTCAGGAGGTCGAAGAAGGTCAGGGCTTGGGCCAAAAAGAGGAAACCGAAGAGAAAGACCAGGAAATAAAACAGGAACACGCGGAGCAGGTAACCATCCAGGACCAGGGGGAAGTTCGGGTAGAGCCAGCGCCGGGGCAGGGAAGTGAGGCCAGCGGAGTGGCGACGCAGCCAGCCCGCCTGAAACTCAAAACGCCCGCGAATCCGATGCACCGCACCGGCCAGCACCCCGCCCCGATCGACTCGCACCAGGAGCAGGCACCCAAGCAGGAAGAAAAAGGTGTTGGCTAGCCAGAGCGCGGGTCCCGGGTTCAGCCGTCCCTGGCGCGCCATACTGATTCCGGCCACCAACAGCAGGTAGTAGCAAAACACCAGCAGAAGCGTCAGGATCACACCCATGGATTTGCCGCCGCGCCGGGAGGAAAGGCCGAGGGGAATTCCCACCAGGGCCAGCACCAGACAGGCGGCCGGCAGAGCCAGCCTCCGGTGCAATTCGATGCGAGCCAAAAGGCCGTCGGGATCGCCGGAGGGTCGCGCCAGCAGTTCACTGGTGTAATGCCCGGTAAAACGCCTGGCCTGCATCTCGGCGGGCCGTTCCAGCGTCACCGGGATGTCGCTCTGCTCGAAGCGGGAAATCAAATATTCTTCCGGCTTCGGCTGGACCTCGTGACGGCTTCCGTTGACCAAGTGCAGCTGCAGCTTATTCCCGGCAGGGTCGGGTAGGACCAAGCCCCGCTCGGCGAAGGTCACCGTGGGGCCATTTTTTGAAGCCAGGTCCGCTAAGAACACGCCCCGCAAATCGCTTCCGTCCCCACGCACATCGCTGACGTAGAGGACCAGGTTGGGAAAGCTTTCCTCGAAGACCCGTGGCTGGATGTTGGCCGGCACTTGGGCGGCCAGCGCGTTCTGGATCCGCACCAATTCTCGCACTGCCCGCGGCGCCAGGTAGATTGAGGTGAAGGAGCTCAGCGCGGCCCCGACCAACGCGAAGCCGGCTACCGGAATCACAAAACGTGCCACGCTCAAGCCAGCAGCTCGGACGGCCGTCACCTCGCTGTCGCTGGCCATCCGGCTCAATCCGATGAGGATGCCGACCAGAACCGCCATGGGGATGGTCAACGCAAGCGTAGGCGGCAGGGTCAGCAGGAACAGCCAGATGACCGTCCCAAAGGAGGCCGACCGTCGGACCAGCAGCTCCAGCAGCCGCCCCACGTCCCGTGCAAACAGTACGAAGGTGAACAGAGCCAACCCTAGTAGGGCGTGCGTCAGAATTTCCTTGAGGATGTAACGATTTAGAGTCCTCATCAATTCGACCGGATAATTCCCTAAAGCTTTCTTATACCCCGATTTTTTCCAACCAGGAAGGGCTTCTCAGTCCAAAACAGGGAAGAGTTGGGAGGT
>JAKZXP010000122.1:0-3446 GCA_047514915.1 Terriglobia bacterium | reverse complement strand
CTCAGATTACGAACGTTGTTGCTGATGGGCTAACGTGGGTGCCGGGCGAGCCATTTAACTCGTTCTGTTTCTAATCCGTATATGGGGTGCGCAAACTCCGCCCTCCTCCCGGTGGGTGCCTGCTTCGATCAACGGGTCAGGAAGCGCCTGACCATGCGGGGTAAATACCAGGACCGGACCCCATCTCCACCAAGGCGCAGGCCAGCAGCGCAAACCCCAACAGTGCGATTCCCGGCGCCTTAGAGCGAATCAAGGACCTACGCATGGCTGTTCCCCCTGGGAGGCGAATGACCAAGACTCCACCTTGCGGGGTCGCACGTCCACTTCGCCTGGTACCAGTCGCAGGATCTTTTCCCTAAACGCGGGACCTATCTGCCGACCCCAACGCAACTCCCGCTCTTTCGGAGACTTGTAGTCGCGGCCACCCTACTAGCAGGTTGAGTGCAGCGCCGCCACTACTCTCCTAACGTCAAGCTAGCTCCGCGTCCAAATCCTGCCGAGGCCCGCCGGAAGTATGCCGCTTCGCTACTGGCACGCCCAGCTTCTCTTGTGCGATCCGGGCGCCGAACGCTGTGCCCGGGGCGGAAGTCTGCCGCGTCAGTGGGCGGCGAGGTTTGTTCCTGACCCAGTATCCTGAGCAACTCCCCGCACGACTCCCCAACGGAGTTCGTCACTTCAACTACATACCGTTCAGCACGGTATTGCCGCGAGCGGCCGCCTTTGTGCATCACGGCGGCATTGGGACAACCGCGCAAGCACTCGCCGCGGGCGTCCCGCAACTCGTCGTTCCCTTAGCTCACGACCAGCCGGACAACGCTGTGCGCATCCGGCATCTTGGGGTCGGAGATTCAGGGTGAGCTCTGCGGGGTTTGCAGGCCCATTACTGTTCCAATAAATTGCTGCAGGATGCAGCAGATGGGAACACCTTAAAGCTTGCAACTAGTTGAAAGCAATGGTGGACGTGAGGGGATTCGAACCCCTGGCCTCAGCGTTGCGAACGCCGCGCTCTCCCAGCTGAGCTACACGCCCGATCTGGGCCGGGCAGCAGTATAGCACGCGCAGCCTGGACTTCCCCCTCGGCGCCGTTCACCGGCGCGAAACAGGAAGCCGCACGCTCCAGCCAATTTCTCTGGCGATCTTTGTTACGTATTGAGGTGCTGGCTAAGCGTTTTTTCCAGCACCGACTTGGACTGGGTGCCTACCAGTTGCTCGCGAATTTCGCCATCCTTGAACAGCAACAAGGTGGGGATGCCCTGAATTCTGTAACGCGAAGCTGTGGCCACGTTCTCGTCCACGTTAAGCTTGGCGACCTTGACTTTACCCACGTACTCGTTGGCCACGGCCTCCACCGTGGGCGCCAGGACCCGGCAGGGCCCACACCATTCGGCCCAGAAATCCACGAGGACCGGGATCTTGGCTTGCAATACTTCGGTTTCGAAATTCTGATCCGTTAGTTCTACTACGTTGGGCGCCATTTCTCCTCCACAACATTAGATGACCGGCACCGGGAAAAGTCGCGCCGGCTTTGCCGATAGGGGAAGTTCAGCCAGCAGCCGCCCGCCCGGTGCGGACAACCTTCTCGTAGACGGCGACATACTCTCTAGCCGAAACGTCCCAGGAAAAGTCCTTGGTCATGCCATTCCGCATGAGACGTTGCCAGACGGCCCGGTTCTGGTAGACCCGAAGTGCCCGCCGCACCGTTTCCAGCAGGGCCTGCCCTGAGTATAAGCGAAATTTGAAGCCCGTGCCGGTGCGTGCACCAGGGCGATAGGGCTCGATGGTGTCGTCCAGGCCGCCGGTGGCACGTACGATGGGCACGGTCCCGTACTTGAGGCTGTAAATCTGGCTCAGGCCGCAGGGCTCGTAGCGGGAAGGCATCAGGAACATGTCCGCACCCGCTTCAATTTTGTGGGCCAGAACGTTGTCGTAGGCGATCCGGACGGCAATCTTGCGCGGGTACTGCCGGGCCAGGCGACGAAAGAGGGTCTCGTATTGCCTGTCGCCGGCTCCCAGAACCACCAGATAGAAGTCCTCCGAGGCGAGAGCCGCGGCTGCCTCGGCAACAAGATCGGCCCCTTTCTGTGCTGTAAAGCGCGATACGATTCCAATCAGCGGCCGATCCAGGTTCTTTGAGGGCAACCGGAATTCCTTCAGCAGGTCTTTCTTGCAAATGCGCTTGCCGCTGAGGTCTTCTGGGGTATAGCTGGCGGCAATGTAGGGGTCGGTGGCAGGATTCCAGGTCGTGTAGTCCACGCCGTTCAGGATACCTGCCAGCGCCGCCGACCGGAGCCGGAGAACGCGGTGCAGGCCAAAGCCGTAGGCGGCCGTCTGAATATCGGCGGCGTAGGCTTTGCTGACCGTGTTCACGAAGTCGGCGTAGAGCAACGCTCCCTTGAGGAAGTTCACCTTGCCGAAAAACTCCAAGTCATCAATGGTGAACAGGTCCCGGCCCAGGCCGATCCGCTCCAGCACTTCGGCAGGAAACAGCCCCTGATAGCCCAGGTTATGAAGGGTAAACAGGGTGGCGGCATTTTTCAACGCCGGATCCTCGGCGTAGGCCGTTTTCAGCAACACTGGAACCAAGCCTGTCTGCCAGTCGTGGCAATGCACCATATCGGTCGGGAACAGCAACTTGGCCGTTTCCAGTACGGCGCGAGAAAACAGCGCGAAGCGCTCGGCGTTGTCCGGGTAGTCGCCGGCTTTCGAGGTGCCATAAAGGGCCGATCGGTCAAAGTACGGCGGGTAGTCAATGAAGAATGTGCGGAGACCGTCCTTCGGGGGACCAGCCAGCACTGCGGGGAAGTGGAGCTTCCGCCCCAACGGGATTGTCAGGCTGGGCAACACGGGGCGCAGCGTGTCCAGCGGTGTCGTACGGTAGCGGGGCAGAACCACCGCCACCTCGTGACCCAATCGGGTAATAGCCTGGGGTAAAACCCCCATCACATCGGCCAATCCACCTGTTTTGGAAAACGGCACCCCCTCCGACGCCGCCATCAGGATGCGCATCTTGTAACGTTCCTACTCATCCATACGAACCGGACACTGTACCACAGGTCCGAGGGGCACACTCTCGTGTCTCCGGGGTGACCCAGCCGTGATGAAATAGCAGCCATGGCTCCCAGGCTCGGGCAGCATTTTCTGATCGACCACCATGTCCGGCGCCGGATCGTAGAGGCGCTACGACTCCAGCCGGAGTTTCTGGTGGTGGAAATCGGCGCAGGACGCGGCGTCCTGACCCAGCTTCTGGCCGAGCGTGCCGGGCGGGTGGCCGCTATTGAAGTGGATCCGCACCTGGTAGCCTTCCTGCGGAAAAAATTTGCGGCACATCCCCGGATACGCGTGGTGGAGGCCGATATCCTGCAACTGCCGCTGCCCTCCCTCGTGGCCGAGTTGGGCTATGCACGCGCCCACGCAGTGGGCAATCTTCCCTACTACATCACCTCCCC
>JAKZXP010000121.1:0-2807 GCA_047514915.1 Terriglobia bacterium | reverse complement strand
CGTTAACACAGTGTATGACTTCGCCACCGGTCGCCGTCCGACTTTTCACTCGCCACGTTTCGTCTTGTACGGCTACGCCGTTGCCGACGCGTTTCGGCGAGATCAAGCCTACCTGTCAAATAAGAAGCTGCGACTTGAGAGCTAGCTGCAGCCGGAGGTGGAGCCGCAGTTGCCGCATTTATAGCAGTTGCCGTTGCGGGTCATCAGGCTGCCGCAGTCGGCGCAGACCGGGGCGTCCTCAAGGTAGGGCTCGCGGGTGATAGGCAGCGCCAGTTGCGGCTCCGGCTCGGTGGGCTTCAGCGCCGGCGCCACCGCATCCGTCGCTGCTTCGCTTTGTTTGTATTCGGGCGAGAGGAACTTGGCTCCCAGCCAGCGGAAGATGTAGTCCATGATGGACTTGGCGTAGGGGATTTCCGGGTTGCCGGTCCAGCCGCTGGGCTCGAAGCGCACGTGGCTGAACTTGTCCGCCAGCACCTTCAACGGCACGCCGTATTGCAGGGCCAGGGAAATCGCCGTGGCAAAGCTGTCCATCAGACCGCTGACGGTGGAGCCCTCCTTGGCCATGGTGATGAACACCTCGCCGGGCGTGCCGTCCTCGTACATGCCGACGGTGATATAGCCCTCGTGGCCGGCGATAGAAAACTTGTGGGTTTTGGAGTCGCGCTCGGCAGCCAGCTTGCGGCGGCGGGGTTCGGCAACCGCAGCGCCGGCGGGCGTGGCGGCCGGTTTTGCTTTCGACTCCATTTCCTTGTTCTCCGTACTGAGCGGCTGGACCTTCTTCGAGCCATCGCGGTAGATAGCCACAGCCTTCAGGCCCAGTTTCCAGGACTGCAGGTAGGCCTGTATGATCTCCTCGACCGTGGTGTCCCCCGGCACGTTAATGGTCTTGGAGATGGCGCCGGAAACGAACGGCTGCACCGCGGCCACCATTTTCAGGTGCCCCATGTAGTGAATGGCGCGCGTCCCGCCGGCCGGCCGGAAGGAGGAATCGAACACCGGCAGGTGTTCCGGCTTCAGATTGGGGGCGCCCTCGATAGTGCCCCCACGGTCAATGTAGCCGGCAATCTCGCTCACCTGATCGGGCGCATAGCCCAGCTTGAGCAGCGCAACCGGAACGGTCTGGTTGACGATCTTGATCGTGCCGCCGCCCACCATCCGCTTGAACTTCACCAGGGCCAGTTCGGGCTCGATCCCGGTGGTATCGCAATCCATCATGAAGCTGATGGTGCCAGTGGGGGCGATGACGGTGACCTGCGCGTTGCGGTAGCCGAAGCGCCGCCCCGTGTCCAGGCACTCGTCCCAAACCTCCTGCGCAGATCCCAGCAGCGCCGGAGCCACCCGCCGCGCCGGAATCTGTGCGACCGCGTCGCGGTGCATCCCGATCACCCCGAGGAACGGTTCCCGGTTCGGCCCGTAGCCGGGGAAGGGGCCGATGGCGGCGGCCAGCCGGGCGCTGGTCAGGTAAGCCTGGCCGTGCATGATGGCGCTGATGGCGCCGGCCGCCGCCCGGCCCTCCTCGGAGTCATAGGGCAGGCTGGTGGCCATCAGCATCGCGCCCAGGTTGGCGTAGCCAAGCCCCAGCGGACGGTAGTCGTGCGAGTTGCGCCCGATCCGCTCGGTGGGGTAGCTGGCGTTGTCCACCATGATCTCCTGGGCCACGATCATCGTGTCCACTGCGTGGCGGAAGGCTTCGACGTCAAACTGGCCGTTGAGGAACTTCATCAGGTTCAGCGACGCCAGGTTACAGGCGGAGTCGTCCAGAAACATGTACTCGCTGCAGGGATTGGAGGCGTTGATACGGCCGCTGCTCTTGGAGGTGTGCCAGCGGTTCACCGTGGTGTCAAACTGCATGCCGGGATCGCCGCACTGGTGGGTGGCTTCCGCGATCATGCGCAACAGCTCGCGGGCCTGGTAGCTCTTGACCGGACGGCCGTCCAGCGTCGAACGGGTTTGCCACTCGCCGTCCCGCTCCACCGCCTGCATGAACTCGTCGGTGACCCGCACCGAGTTGTTGGCGTTCTGGAAGAAGATGGAGCTGTAGGCTTCGCCGTCCAGCGAGCTGTCGTAGCCGGACTCGACTAGCCTCCAGGCCTTACGCTCCTCTTTGGCCTTGCATTGGATGAATTGCACCGCGTCGGGGTGGTCAATGTTGAGCACCACCATCTTGGCAGCCCGGCGTGTGGTCCCGCCGCTCTTGATGACTCCGGCGAAAGCGTCGAAGCCGCGCATGAAACTCAGCGGACCGCTTGCCTGGCCGCCTCCGCTCAGCGGGGCGTTCTGCTCGCGCAGCGACGACAGGTTGGTGCCGGTGCCGGAGCCAAACTTGAACAGCATGCCCTCGGTCTTGGCCAACGTCAGGATGGAGTCCAGAGAATCGTCGATCGAGTTGATGAAGCAGGCCGAGCACTGGGGGCGCCGCTCCTGTTTCTCCACTCGACGCACAGCGCCCTCTGCCTGGTCCCAAACCCAGCCATAGCTGTTCTTCGACGTTCCCACGTTGAACCAGACCGGGGAGTTAAAGCTGGCCTTCTGCCGCAACATCAGGTGGGCCAGCTCATCGCCGAAGCTCTCCGCATCTTCCGGGGTGGCGAAGTAGCCGCCGGCCCGGCCCCAGCCAGTGATGGTCTCTACCACCCGGCGGATCAACTGCCGCACGCTGGTTTCCCGCTGCGGCTCCCCCGGCTTCCCGTAGAAGTACTTGCTGGCGACGATGTTGGTAGCCGTCTGCGACCAGTCCTTCGGGACCTCAACGTCTCGCTGCTCGAAGATCGTCTCACCCCGTTCGTTGGTAATCAAAGAGGTGCGGA
>JAKZXP010000120.1:0-5885 GCA_047514915.1 Terriglobia bacterium | reverse complement strand
TCTTCACCCGGTCTTCCGTGGTAATCATCACGTTCTCCGGTTTCAGGTCACGGTGAACAATACCGACCTTGTGCGCTGCGGCCAGGCCGTCGGCAATGCAGATGAAGTAGTCTAGGATTTCCTGCAGGCCCAGCGACCGTTCGCGCATCAGTTCGCGCAGGTTGCTCCCCTCCACATACTCGTAAACGATGAAGACCGAGTCGCCGGCGATTTCAAAGTCGTGCACGGTGGCGATGACAGGGTGGTTCAGCGCCGAGGCGGCTTTCGCCTCGGTGGCCAGGCGCCGGCGCAGCGTGGGCTCGGCGACCGATTCGGGCAGCAGCATCTTCAGGGCGACCGCGCGGCCTAACCGCGTGTCCGTTGCCCGATAGACAACCCCCATGCCTCCCTGGCCCAGTTTTTCCTCAATGCGGTAGTGCGAAATGGTTCGTCCGACCATGATGACCAGACGCTTTCTGGCCCCCTCGGGTGCGCAGTTCAACAGCGTGCAGTTAAACCGAGACTAACACACATACGCAGATGGCGAAGAGTGGAAAGAGCCCGCTCCGGTGTCCAAGGAATTGCGCAAGGCGGGCAGCAGGCCGATGCGGGCCCGCAAGTGCCCCCGCAAGTGCCAAGGTTGGTGGCTCAACTACGGCAGGTTCCATAGCAGTCTACAGAGCCGTTTTCCCCGTTCGAGCTTTCAGACTTGTATTTGGAGCTAAAATGGCTCAGTATAAACGGCTTGCGGGGAGTGCCGAATTTCAAGCTGGGCAGAGACTCCATGCCTGAAACGCCCAACACTGTGCCACATGGCCGGGAGACACCGGAACTGAGAAGCAATGGGCCGGGCGCCGACGGGAACCACAGCGGCAAGCTGATCGTCCTGACCGCGCCGCTAACCGAAACCATTGACCACGCCGGCTACTTCATCCAAATGGCCATGGCCTCCATGCCGATCTGGATGGAGTTTGTGTTGAACCGCAAGTACCCGAACTGGCGGGACGTGGAGTACAACGAGGATGGCACGGCACGTTACATGCCGGCAGGCGTTCGTCTGCTGGAGAAGTCACTGCTGCGGGAGTTCCCCCGGGAAGACATGGTGGCCTGTTACCCGGACGACCTGGAGAAGTTCATTGGCCCCAATACCCGCGTGGTGGCCGTCTCGACCCACAATCCCCTGGGGGTGACCTTCGCCGCCGGCGTCTACGCCTCCATCTTCGGCTCCTCGCGGTCGCCGATCAACTCCCACTACGCCAAACAGCTCTTTTACAAGATCAAGGAGAGCTCCCACCGGGACAAGTTCAAGGTGATTGTCGGCGGCTCGGGTGGATGGCAGATCTCGCAAACCGACAGCTATGATGAGTTGAGCGTGGACTGCGTCGTGGATGGCCGCAGCGAATCAACCGACACGCTAGCCCTGTTCCGCCAAGCGATTCGCGGTGAAGCGCTGCCACGTCAGGTGGAGGTGGCGCATCCCATGGTCCGCGACGAGATTCTCACTCCGGACGCCCGGACGACTTTTGGCGTGGTCGAGATGACCACCGGCTGTGGCCGCCGCTGCCAGTTCTGCCTGCCGGATTTGAATCCGGCACTGGACGTTCCCAAACAGAACATCATGACCGCCGTGCGGGCCAACGTCCGGGGCGGCAACAATCAGATCTCGCTGGCCACCGAAGACATGTTCATTTGGGGACAGATTCGGACCGATACGCCCTTCTTCTTTCCCAACCGCGAGGCATTGTTGGATCTGTACGGTGAGATCGTAAACACCCCGGGTGTCGAAAATCATGTCTTGAGCCATTGCACGATGGCGCCCTTCGTGGTGGATCCACTCCTGATCAAGAAGCTTTCCGAGATTCTGCTGCCGAAAAGTCCCATTCATCTGCCGCGCTTGAGCACCCACCCGCAGAAGAAGGCGATCTCCCCGCTGATCGGCCTGGAGACCGGCTCGGTCCGTACCGCCAAGAAGATCATGCCCAGCAAGGGCGTGCCGTTTTTCATCGAAGACTGGCCCAGCGTGGTGCTGGAAGGTCTCCGGGTTGCAAACGAAAACAACTGGTTTCCGGTGATGACGCTGATCGTGGGCAGCCCCGGCGAGGCCGATGAAGACGTGATGGCCACTCTGGACCTGATTTACGAGATGGAGCGCCGCGGCTTGTTCGCCATTCTGGTGCCCTCCATCTTCACGCCCCTGCACGATACCCGCTTGGAGGCGTCCATGGGCGTGACCGAAACGCAGCAACTGACCCCGCTGCAGTGGCAGCTCATCCTGAAGTGCTGGAAATTTGATCTGCGCCCTGCCCTGCAAAGCTGGTGGGGTCCCACCGTCTGGCGTGTGGGTTCCATCAGCATGTGGCTCTACAAGCTGCGGCGGCTCAACGGGCCGAACTTCACCTGGCCGTTGTGGATGTTTTCCGGGGCTGTCCCGGAGAAGTTGCTGGCCTGGATGGGAAAGATTTACATCGGCAAGCCGCTGAAGACCAAGACCCGCAAAGAATTGATCGCCTCAGTGAAGCCCCATTACTTGCAATATTTTCACGCGGACAACGGGGACCTTCCCGACCACTACACACCGCCGCCCCAGCCCGATTCGCAAGCCCGAGCCCAGGAAGCGCTGCGAGTCGTTTCCTGAACCGCCTGGCTTCGGTCCCAGGGCGCCCTCTCCGCATCAGAAGAAGTTGTTGAGCCTCGGTAGAAATCTACGCCAACAGATCAACGCCACGTGGGGGCGGGGGTGGGTGAGGCCGCTCGGAGGGAGGGGATGCGGGCCTGAAAAAGGTCAGCTCAGATGAAAAGTTCTTCGTCCTGGGTAGCGCGTTCGGGGGTCCGGCGGCGTCGGCCGACCAGGTGGTCCATGGCGACGCGGAGGCCATGCAGAAAGGCCTCTAGCTCCCGCACCGGCCGCACCAGGCTCTTCTCCATAAACTCTACGCTTCGTTCAATCCGGTCGAAGACATCAGCCATCAGTTGATCCGCACGGACCACCTGGAGGCGGGTGCGGTCGGTGGCTTCACTCATCACCTTGTCGATCCGGCCCATTTGGGTCCGCGCGCCTGCGGAGAGGTCCTCCAGTGTTTCGGCGAGCCGGTCAACCTCCTTCCGAGTGCTTTCGAGCAATGAGCGGGCGCTAATGAGCAAAGGGTGCAAGTCGCGATCTAGCAAACCCTGCACCCGCACCTGGAGATCGCGGAAACCCAGATACAGGGCGATCAGCACACCCAGTTGTAGGACCACCGCCAGGCCGATCACCACGACGTAGATTTCTAGCCAGAGGGGAGTTTCCATCTGAGGCCAGCCTCAGTTCTTGGAACCGGAAGGTTCGCTGGCATCGCGGTAGGCTCGCTTACCGGCATCCACCGCCGACTGAAGATTCTCCTTCTGCCGCGCCGCCGTGTCCTTACCTTTGGCGATGTAGTCGTCGGCCTGATCGCGCAGTTCGCGGCTCCGGCGCTTGACGAACTCGCGCCCTTCATCGGCCTTATGGGTGAGTAGCTCGCGGGTCTCCTCTCCGGTCCGAGGAGCGTACAGAAGGCCAACCATAATGCCCATCCCTAACCCGACCAGGAAACAACCGAATTTCCCATCGTTATCTGCCATAAGAACCTCCCATTGCCAGCGACGCGATGTTAGCACGGTTCGCTTTCGACGGAAACCGAAAACGGGGCAGCGCGGCGCAACCCGCTCAGCCAGCGGGGCCGTGCAGGTGCTGGAAGATCCGTGCCGCCTGGGCGCGCCCGGCCACCCGCGCCAGTTGTTCCTCGGAGACCTGCCGCAACGCCTGCAGGCTGCCGAATTGCTGGAGCAGTTTGCGCGCTGTCTTTTCGCCGATGCTGGGAATCTCCAGTAGCTCGGTGGTCAGCTGGCGAGACTCCCGGCGGTGGCGGTGGAAGCTGACGGCGAAGCGATGGGCCTCATCCCGAACCATCTGTACCAGGTGCAGCAGGGGGGAGTGGCGGTCCAACACCACCGGCTCGTCCTCCTGCTCGTACACGTAGATGACCTCCTCCTTTTTGGCGATGGCCGCCAGCGGCTGGTTGATGATGCCGCATTGCTCCAGCGCGGCCGCGGCGGCGTGGAGCTGGCCCAGGCCGCCGTCCACCAGCACCAGCCCCGGCAGCGGCTTCTGCTCCTCCTGGAGGCGCCGGTAGCGGCGGGCCACCACCTCGCTCATGCTGGCGAAGTCGTCATTGCCCTCCACCGTGCGGATGATGAACTTGCGGTACTCCCCCTTCCGCATCTTCCCCTCTTCCCAGACCACCATGGAACCCACGGTGTCGGAGCCCTGCACGTGAGAAATATCGAAGCACTCGATGCGTCGCGGCGGCTCCGGCAGGCCGAGTCCCTCCTGCAACGCTTCGGCGATGGCTTTTGAAGAGGGCTTCAGCACGCGAAAGCGCTGGTCGAAGCTGTGGTGGGCGTTCTTTTCGACCAATTCCAGCAGCGCCCGCTTCTGGCCGCGCTGCGGGGTGTGGATCTCCACCCGGCGCCCCTTCTTCTCCGACAGGACTTCGGCCAGCAGCTCGCGGTCGTCGAAGTCCACCGGAACATGGATGGACAAGGGGACGAACTCCTGGTCCAGGTAGATCTGCTTGAGCAGCGAGGAAAAGAAGTGCGGGGCGCTGAAGCCAACGGCAGCGTCGGCGCCCTCGGTAGCCTCGGCATCCTCTTCTGGCGGCAGATCCTCCCAGAAGAACTCGCGGCGGTCCACGATGCGCCCCTTGCGCAGGTGAAACAGGTTCAGGGCGGCCAGCGCGCCCTCGCGGTAGAAACCGAAGATGTCAATGTCGTCGCCCTGGGCAGCGGCCATCTTCTGCCGCTCGTGCAGGTCCTCGACCGTGGTTGCCAGGTCGCGATAGGCGGCCGCCCGCTCGAACTGTTGCTGCTCCGAGGCCTCTAGCATTCGCTGACGCAGGCTCTTCAGCAGGTCGCCCGAGCGTCCCTCCAGGAACAGGCGCACATCGAGCACCGCATCGGCGTAGCGCCCGTCGGTGGTGAGCCCGGGCACGCAGGGGCCCTGGCAGCGGTGGATGTGGTACTGCAGGCAGGGGCGCGGGTGAGCCCGGGTCAGGTCCACCGTGCAGGACGGCACCAGGAAACAGCGGTGGATGAAGTGCACCAGCCGATGCGCCAGGTGCGCCGGGAAGTAGGGGCCGTAATAAGTGGAGCCGTCCTTCTTCAGGCGGCGGGTTACATACACTCGCGGATACTTTTCCCTCGCCGTCAGCTTGATGTAGGGGTAAGTTTTGTCGTCGCGCAGCAGGACGTTGTAGCGCGGCTGGAGCTGCTTGATCAGGTTGTTCTCCAGTGCCAGCGCTTCTCGCTCGTTATCCACCAGAATGTAGTGGACCTCTACCGCGTCGCGCAGCAGTGAGTCCGCCCTGGCGTTTTCGGCCCTCCCCTCCAGGAAGTAGCTGCGGACACGGTGCCGCAGCGATTTTGCCTTGCCCACGTAGATGGCCTGCCCGGTGGCGTTCAGGAACTGATACACGCCCGGCGCGGCGGGCAAGCCGGCGATCTTCTCCGGGGAAACCATCACTTCTATTTTACGCCACCGCCAGACGGCCGGGGGGAGGCCCGCATTGCTGAATTGAGGTATGATTCTCCCAACGGCAGAATCGCCTGCCCCGCATCTTTGCCTGGGAGCCCTCGATGACGAGCACAAGAACCGTTTGGCTGCTGGTGCTGGGAGTATTGTGTCTGGCTTGCGTTGCCGTGGCCCAAGGCACGGCCTGGGAGAAGTACAACGAGGCCGGAATGGAGGCTTACGGGCAAGGGCGCTACGCCGAGGCTGAGAAACAATTCTCGGCTGCGCTCAGGGAGGCCGAAAACTTCGGCGAGCAAGACCCACGGCTAGCCACCAGCCTCAACAACCGGGCGGCGCTCTATGACGTCCAGGGCAAGTA
>JAKZXP010000119.1:0-3424 GCA_047514915.1 Terriglobia bacterium | reverse complement strand
GTTTGCGGGAACGTCAAACCGCTCGACCGCCTGGAACGTGCGGGTCGTGCCCTCAGAGGTCATTCAGAGGTCATGGTGATCTCTCCGTCAAAAACGACGTGGGCTGTCGTTCCGGCATGGGTGTGTTCAGGGTAATGGGCGTTGGGACCGTCTCGCCAGACAAAGATGTTGCGAAACCCCTCGCCGTGCAGCTTCTTTTCCCATTCGCTCTCATTCATAGGGACCTCGTGACGGTGGCATCTCCCAGGCTTCGGGGCGTAATTTCCTGGGAATGTCGAGGCCAGTATCGGCCATTTCCAGATTCTCGGCGAAGCCAGGCCACCGAAGCATTGCGCCCGACCTGCGTCTGTGGTATCAATGAAAACTAACCGGGCACGATGGAACATCTGATCGAGAGAATTCAAAGCCAGCCAGCCACTCCGTCCTCATTTTGGAACCTGCGGGCGTGGCTCCGTGACCTCGGGCTCTCGGTTTTCATTGCCGTCCTCATTATCATCTTTCTCTACCAGCCCGTGAAGGTGGAAGGCACAAGCATGATGCCCGGGCTGACCGACCAGCAGCGCATCTTTATTAACAAGTTCGTCTACAGGTTCGAGCAGGTCCAGCGGGGCGATGTTGTAGTCTTCTGGTACCCGATGGACCGCAGCAAGTCGTACATCAAGCGGGTCATTGGCCTGCCGGGCGAAGTGGTGCAGATCACTGGCGGCCAAGTCTACATCAACGAAGAACCTCTGCGGGAACCGTACATACTTCCGGAGTACCTGGACCACCGGAGCTATCCGCTCGTGCGGGTGCAGCCCGGCTACTACTTCGTCTTGGGCGACCACCGCAGCTCTTCCAACGACAGCCGGTCCTGGGGGACGGTGGCGCGGGAACATATCTACGGCAAGGCAGTGCTGGCCTACTGGCCGGTGGACAAGTTCGGAGTCTTAGAATGACCGCCACGGCGGCCGGGGGAGGGAATGCAGACGTTCTTGGCGCTGGAAGACGGGCGCGTCTTCCCCGGTAAGAGTCATGGCGCGACAGGCGAATGTTGTGGCGAAGTAGTTTTTAATACCGCAATCACCGGCTACCAGGAAATCTTCACCGATCCTTCCTACAGCGGCCAGATTGTCATTCTCACCAATCCGCAAATTGGCAATTACGGGACCAATCCGGAAGACAGCGAATCGGCGCGCCCCTACATCGAGGGGCTGGTCGTGCGCGAGTTCAGCGCCGCGGCCAGCAACTGGCGCAGCCAGGAAGAGGCTGATCAATTCCTGACGAAGCACCGCATCCCGGTGATCGGCGAACTGGACACGCGGTTGTTGGTGCGCCACCTGCGCAGCACCGGCGTGATGCGCGGCGTGATCTCCACGGCGCAGTCGGACCCCGACAAGCTGGTTGCCAGGGCCCGCTCGATTCCTTCCATGACGGGCCGGGACTTGGCTACGGTCGTCTCCACCAAGCAGCGGTACCTGTGGACTGAGGCGGCGAGCCCGTTAGGAGCCTCGTCCGAGGTGCCCGAGCCACGCTACCACGTGGTGGCCTATGACTACGGCATAAAGCGCAACATCCTGCGCCGGCTGACCCTGGAAGGCTGCCGCGTGACCGTAGTGCCTTCGCTGACTAGCGCCGAAGAAGTGCTGGCGCTGGAACCCGACGGCATCTTTCTCTCCAACGGCCCTGGCGACCCGGAGCCGCTCGAAGCGCAGGTCGACCAGGTTCGCCGCCTGATCGGCCGTAAGCCCATCTTTGGCATCTGCCTCGGGCACCAGATTCTTGGCCGGGCGCTGGGCGGCAGGACCTATAAGCTGAAATTCGGCCACCATGGCGCCAACCACCCGGTGAAGAACCTGCTGACTGGGAAAGTGGAAATTACCTCGCATAATCACGGCTTTGCAGTGGATCCGGATTCGCTGAACCGCAACCAGGTGGAGCCGACGCATATGAACCTGAACGACCAGACGCTGGAGGGTTTCCGGCACCGCTCTGAGCCCGTCTTCTGCGTGCAGTACCACCCGGAGGCGGCGCCTGGACCCCACGATTCGCTCTACCTGTTTCAGGATTTCATGAAGCTGATGGAAGCATCGTCAGGGCACGGCTTCAGCCGTGCCGAACAAAGGGGAAAAGGAGGGCGGCTTTAGCCGCTGAGGGTATGGCGGTTCCAAAGCGGCACGGGCGAATACCGGGAACCTCCTTCGTGACCTCGCGCACCTGGGAGAGTCGCCCCCTGTTTACAAAGGCGACCGCTTGTCAGATCCCCGTCGAAGCGTTGCTCCATTATCGTGATCATGAGGCCTATGATCTTCACGCCTTCGTCGTGATGCCGGAGCACTTTCATCTCCTCCTCACTCCAGCTGCGGATACAACTCTGGAGCGTGCCGTGCAATACATCAAGGGCGGTTCCGCTCGCAGGTTGGGAGAGGAACTTAAGCTTCGTTTTCCTGTCTGGCAACGCGGGTTCAGCGATCACCGGATTCGCAATGCTGGCGACTACGAGGGGCACCTGCGCTACATAGCGGAGAACCCGGTAAAGAAGAGGTTGGTTTCCCTCACGGATGACTACCCGTGGTCTTCTGCATCAAGGCAGTTCCAGTTAGACGAACCACCTCAGGGGCTAAAGCCCCTGAGAGGACACCAATTTAATGGCACGGCTGAAGCCGTGCCCTGACGGGCATGGCCTGCCTGACGGGTATGGCCTGCCTGACGGGTATGGCCTGGAAGAGGCTCAGCCGATAAGGATGCCTAAGCGAACCGACATCAAAAAGATTCTGATTCTGGGCTCGGGGCCGATCGTCATCGGGCAGGCGTGCGAGTTTGACTACTCGGGGACGCAGGCTTGCAAGGCGCTACGCGCGGAGGGCTTCCAGATCGTGCTGGTCAACTCCAACCCGGCCACGATCATGACCGATCCGGATCTTGCCGACCGCACCTACGTCGAGCCGCTGGGGCGCACCTACGTGGAGGCTGTCATCGAGCGTGAGCGGCCCGACGCGTTGCTGTCCACCGTGGGCGGGCAGACGGCGCTGAATCTGGTGGTGGAGCTGGCCGAGGCGGCCGTATTGGAAAAATATGGTGTGGAGTTGATCGGCGCGGGCCTGCGCGCCATCAAAATGGCCGAGGACCGCCTGATGTTCAAGGACGCCATGAACCGCGTCGGCCTCGACACACCCCGCAGCGTGCTGGTCAACAACGTGAAAGACGGGGCCGAGTTTGCCGCCCGCTTCGGCTATCCGGTGATCATCCGTCCCTCCTTTACCCTGGGGGGCACCGGGGGCAGCGTCGCCTATAACCCCGAAGAGTTCACTGAGTTGCTGGCCCGCGGCCTGGAGATCAGCCCCGTGCACGAGGCCCTGGTTGAGGAGAGCGTGCTGGGCTGGAAGGAGTTCGAGCTGGAGGTGATGCGCGATTTGGCCGACAACGTCATCATCATCTGCTCGAT
>JAKZXP010000118.1:0-2832 GCA_047514915.1 Terriglobia bacterium | reverse complement strand
GGGAAATTGCTTGAAATGAGGCACTTCCAGGCTTTTACGTACCCGGAGGAGCAGAGTTGGCCCCTTCCTGGGCCGCTGGAGTCGCTCGGGATGGAAAAACCAGAGAAACGGCTCCAATGGAGGCGGTTGGATGTAGGATCTCTGGTGGCCAGGATGCCAAAACGGAAATCCTGGCTTCACTGTAGCGATTGATCCGGCCCTGCACTTGGCCCAGTTTTCCCGCCCGGCAGGCGTCGGCAAACAGGAAGACGCGTCTGGCCTTCCGCAGGCGGTTCTGCATGATATCGCCGAGGTCTTTCATCGCCAGGGCGGTGATATACAGGTCTTCTCGGTCCGAGTCATGCGCCAGCAGATATCCCTCCCGGGAGATTTCTTTCTCCACCATGCCGTGCGTCGCAATGAAGATGTAGACGGTGTCGCCGCGCTTTACCTTTTTGGCCAAGGTGCTGCCCAGCTTCTTTCGGATGGCGTAGAAGCTGGCCTTCTGGTCCGTCAGTAGATAGACGTTCTCCGGCGGAAAGGCCCGGCCGCGGGGGCTGAGAATGAGCTTGTAGAAGTCCCGGGCATCGTCGTCAGCAAACTCCAGCCACTCCTCCTTGGGGAGGTGTTCGAACTCGGAAATTCCAATGACGACTGCGTAAAAATTCGGTTGCTCCTCCTGCGCCTGCAAGAGGAGCGGCGCAGTCCAGGTCAGCAACAGCCAGGTCAGCAACAGAAGGAGCAGAGCCAGTCGCGAATGGTGCACGGAGCAGTCCTGTCCCAGCACTCTGCAATCAAACCACCACCACGTGGGCCGGGCGGTACCTCTCTTCAACTAGTGTATAATTCGCCTTAGGGCCAGGTCAATCGGAGGGGGCACGTTGGCCACATCTGCATCAACATCCCTACGGGAGGCGACGGAGGCCGGCGGGCCGCCCATCCCGCCGAAGCGGGGCAAGAAAGCTCGCAGCCGCCGGTGGAGGACGCTGGCCCTGGCAACGGGCACGGCCATCGCGTCCGCGGCTCTGGCCTGGGCTCTGAGCACGACTTCCCCCCTGCAGTTGCTAGAACTGAAAACCTACGATCTGCGCTTTGTGTTGCGCGGGAAACAGCCGCCGCCGCCGAACATCGTGCTGGTGACCATAGACGAAAAAACCGAGGACGCTCTACCGGAGCCGAAAATTTTCTGGCATCCGCACTACGCGGCATTGTTTCGCGCGGCTGCCGCGGGCGGGGCGCGCGCCCTTGGCCTGGACGCGTTCTTCGCCATTTCGGTGGAGCCTTGGGCTCCGGACCTGGATCGCGAACTGGCCGCGGCCTTTATGGAAGCTTCTGCCTCGATGCCCATCGTGCTGGCTTTTGACAGCTTGCACGCGTTTCCGGAATCGCTCCCCCTCTACATGTTCGCCGGCGCTCAGGGCGCGATGGGCTTTGCCAACGTCACCTTCGATCCCGACGGCTTCATTCGCCGGCAGGAATTACAGGGCCAGGGCCCGGATGCCCTGGAATCGTTTGCCACCCGACTGGCCTCCCTAGTTCTGGGGCAGGAACGGGGAGTCCTCGATGAGCAGAACAGCTCAATCCGCTTTGGCGACCACGCAGTGCCGCTCGATTCTTCCGGCTTTCTTCTGATCCACTACTGGGGGCCGGGCGGCACCTTCCCGGCCGTATCCATGGCCGAGGTGCTGGCTGCCGCGAGGCAGGGCCAGACGGAGAAACTGAAGCAGTGGTTTGATGGCAAGACGTTGTTGGTTGGCACGCTGGATCCCACCGATCGGCGGCCCACACCGTTCTACCTGGCTGGCGGCGGGCAGAGTCTCACCCCCGGGGTGGAGATTCACGCCAACGCCCTGGGCACATTGCTGGAGAAGCGCTTCCTGCGGGAGGCTCCGCCGGCGGCGACCCTGACGCTGGTGCTGGCGGGGGCCGCGCTGGCCAGCTTGTGCATTTTCCGGATCGGGTTCCCCTGGGCGCCGCTGACCCTATTGGGCACCGTCGCCGTTTACCTGGTGGCGACCGTGGTCAGCTTACAATTCGACCTGGTGCTGCCGGTGGTTCCTCCGGTGCTGGCCGTCGCAGTGAGCGGGCTGGCTTCCTACGGCGCCTATTCGCGCACCGAAGACCGCCAGCGCCGTCTGCTGCAGGAGGTCTTCGGCCGCTACGTCTCCAGCGAGGTAGCACGCGAAGTGATGGAACAGGGTGAAGTCCCCCTGGGCGGCAGCTACCAGCGGGTCACGGTGATGTTCTCTGACATCCGCGACTACACCGGCTACTGCCAGGGTCGCGACCCCCGTCTGGTGGTGGAAGAGCTAAACGAGTTCTTTGCGGAGATGACCGCAGAAATCAAGGCGCACAGCGGCATGATCAACAAATTCATTGGGGACGGGATCATGGCCCTGTTTGGCGCCCCCGTCCCCCATCCAGATGACGCCCGGCGAGCCGTGCGCAGCGCCCTGGGCATGGTGAAACGCAACCGGGAATACAACCAGCGCCGCACCGAACGCGGCCTGCGGCCCCTCGTCATCGGCATCGGACTGCACACCGGCGACGCCGTGGTGGGCAACATCGGCGCGCCGGAAAAGATGGAATACACGGCCATCGGGGACACGGTGAATGTGGCCTCGCGCATCGAAGGAGAAAACAAGACGTTCCATTCCCAGCTTCTGGTCAGCGAGGCCACCTACGAGGAGATCCGCCAGGACGTGGTGGCGGAGCTGGCGGGGCACGCCAAGTTGAAGGGGGTGGCCGAACCCATGGCGGTCTATAAAATCCTGGAGTTAAGAGGTGATGACGCATGACTCGAACAATCCGCTGGACCTTAATTGCATTGCTGTTACTGGCAGTGGCCGCGCA
>JAKZXP010000117.1:0-5790 GCA_047514915.1 Terriglobia bacterium | reverse complement strand
GCCGTCACCGACGACCTGGTGAGCCAGCTATTCCCGGAGGACCGCGTTCTCGGGCGATGGATCGAGCTGGCCCGCCGCCGGGTCCGCTTCCAGGGCTTGCCGGCGCGCATCTGCTGGCTGGGATATGGCCAGCGCGCTACCTTTGGCCTGGCCATCAACGATCTGGTCAGAACGGGAAAGTTGAAAGCGCCGGTGGTGATCGGGCGCGACCATCTGGACTGTGGCTCGGTGGCTTCCCCCTACTGCGAAACCGAAGGCATGAAGGATGGCAGCGACGCGGTGGCCGACTGGCCTGTGCTGAATGCCCTTCTCAACACCGCCTCCGGGGCCAGTTGGGTTTCCCTGCAAAATGGAGGAGGGGTGGGCATCGGATACTCGCTTCACGCGGGGCAAGTAACGGTGGCGGAGGGCACCGCGGAAGGCGCCCAACGCTTGGAGCGCGTCCTCGCCAACGACCCCGGCCTCGGCATCGCCCGGCACGGCGACGCCGGCTACGAGGAGGCGCGAGACTTTGCGCAAAAGGCGGGGTTGCGCGTTCCTTTCAGCTCTTCTTCGAAGTGACCGCGAAGAAGCTTGTGAGCACCTGCTCCACCTTGCGACTGCCGCACTTAGGGCACTTCACCTTCCCCCGGCCGTACTCGCTGAGCGTCAAGATCTTCGAGAACCGCTTCTTACAATCGCGGCACCGGTAGTCATAATAGGGCATCTCGAGCTCCCTCCTTGCTCACTGGCCGGATTCTAGCACATGCTAAGCGGAGTGGTCGTACCCATGCGGACACTAGTGGAATGCGTGCCAAATTTCAGCGAGGGACGGGATGCGGCCAAGGTGCAGGCCATCGCAGAGGCAATCCGCAGCGTGGCCGGCGTCTGCGTCCTGCGGTGCGAAATGGATGCAGACCACAACCGCTCGGTGATCACGTTCGTTGGCAGCCTGGAGAGCGTGGGGGAAGCTGCGGTGCGAGGCGTGGCCCGCGCCGTCGAGGTGATTGACCTGAACCAGCACCGCGGCGCGCACCCGCGCCTGGGTGCGGTCGACGTGGTACCCTTCGTGCCGCTGGAGGGCGTCACGCTCGCGGACTGCGTGGTGCTGGCCCGCCGGGTGGGCCGCCAGATCTGGGAGCAACTCGGCGTGCCCGTGTATCTCTATGAGGCTGCCGCCACGCGCTCAGAGCGCCGTAACCTGGAAAACATCCGGCGCGGGGAGTTCGAAGGTCTCCGCCAGGAGATCGCTGCCAGCGAAGAACGCCGTCCGGATTTCGGCGAGCCGCGCGTGCATCCCACCGCCGGCGCCACCGTCGTTGGCGCGCGAAAGTTCCTGATCGCCTACAACATTGTCTTGAACACTGCCGATGTGCAGGTGGCTAAGAAAGTGGCCCGGGCGGTTCGCGCCTCTAGCGGCGGCCTGCCCTTCGTAAAGGCCATGGGGGTGGAACTGAAGTCGCGCAATCTCGCACAGGTTTCCATGAATCTCACCGATTTTGAGCAGACGCCCATCCACCGGGTCTTCCAGGCCGTGGAGAGCGAGGCAGCACGTTGCGGCGCGGCGGTGGTCGACAGCGAGATTGTTGGTCTCATCCCGAGGAAGGCTCTGGAGACGGCCGCTGCGGCGTCCCTGAAAATTGCAAATTTCGACTCCCAGCTCATTCTGGAAAATCGATTGGCCGCTGTGCTGGAAGGCGAAACCTAGTGTTCACTCTGTGGCGACTTATGCGGGCTTGCTGCTGGTGCCGGGTCGGCGTGCCAGCAGGTAGGCGCGGACTAACGGCTCTAGGCCCCCGTCCAGGACACGATCCACGTCGCCAATCTCCACCCTGGTGCGGACGTCCTTGACCATCCGGTAAGGCGCTAGTACGTAGGAGCGGATCTGACTGCCGAAATTAATATCCAGCTTGGAATCCTCCACTCGCCGCGCTGCCTCGCGCTTCTTCTCCAGTTCCAGTTCATAGAGGCGTGAGCGGAGAATCTTCATGGCCACATCACGATTCTTGTGCTGCGAGCGCTCATTCTGGCACTGCACGACGGTGCTCGTGGGCAGGTGGGTAATGCGCACCGCCGAGTAGGTGGTGTTCACTCCCTGGCCGCCGGGGCCGGAGGAGCAAAAGGTGTCAATGCGCAACTCCTCTTCGCGGATGTTCACCTGAATGGTGTCGTCAATTTCTGGCGAGACAAACACCGACGCAAAGGAGGTGTGGCGTCGCGCTGCCTGGTCGAAGGGAGAGATGCGCACCAGGCGATGCACGCCAATCTCGGACTGCAACAGCCCGTAGGCGTAGTCACCTGTGACAGTGAAGGTGGCCGACTTGATCCCAGCTTCCTCGCCGGCCTGCAGGTCATTCACGGCGGTCTGGAAGCCTTGCCGCTCGGCCCAGCGCAGGTACATGCGGAGCAGCATCTGGGCCCAATCCTGCGACTCGGTGCCGCCGGCCCCAGGATGGATGGTGACGATGGCGTTGCGGGCGTCGTGCTCCCCGGCTAGCAGGACACGCGTCTCCAGCCGGTCCACTTCCCCTTGCAGCCGCTCGAGTTCCTGACGTAACTCGCCGGAGACATCCTCACCCTCGCGCGCCAGCTCGAAGAACGTGTCCAGGTCGGAGAGGCGCCGGGCCAGCTCGCGGTCCGTTTCCACTACGTCGGTCAGGCGCTTCCGCACCTGCATGACTTTCTGGGATTGTTCCGGGTTCTGCCAGAACTCAGGTCGGGAAATCCGCTGCTCGATTTCGGCTAACTCTTTGCTGCGCGCCGGAGTGTCAAAGAAAGCTCCGCACGTCGCGGATTTTCTCCTTCAGCGTGTCGTAGTTGCGTTGCAATTCTTCCATCATCATGAAGCACCTCCAGCTTTCTCAGGCACCCGGCTTTTCCGCAACCGCGCGGCCTTCACCAGCAGGACCAGTACGGCCGCAGCCGCCAGCATCGGGAACCAGTGGCCAAAGGCCACGTAGGGCGTCCGGCCCCCCAAATAACCAAACTTACCGGTGAAGGCAGCCCGCCGGTCCGGGGGGAAGGTCTGCAGCCGGCCGTAGGGATCTACGATCGCTGTAATCCCCGTGTTGGTGGCCCGCAGCAACCAGCGGCCGTTTTCTATTGCGCGCAGCCGCGACATTAACAGCAACTGGTGGCGCGCCGCCGAATCCCCGTACCAGCTGTCGTTCGAGAGATTCACCAGAAGTTCGGCGCCGGCGGCGCTGAACTTCCGCACCAGGTCCGGGAAAATGCCCTCGTAGCAAATCAGCGCGGCCACCGGGCGTCGGTCGCCCAACGGCACTGGCCGCGTGCCCGGAACAAAGTCCCCCACCTCGGCGGTGAGCTTGCCCGCAAAGAAAAACAGCTTCCTCAGCGGAACGTACTCGCCGAAGGGAACCAGATGAATTTTATCATACCGGCCGAGGAACTCGCCGGCCGGGCTGATCAGCGCGGCGGAATTCAGCGGTTCTTTCCGTTCGGCGTCGGCAAAAGCAACGACGTTAACCAGATGATGGCTCTGCGTGAGCCGGGCCAGGTGATGCAGGCGCTCCCGAAGCAACGGGTCTTCGTGGTAGTAAAACGAGGCCGGAATTTCCGGCCAGAGCACCAGGCCGGACCGCGACTGGTTGCGCGCATAGGCCGCCAGGACGCGGACTTCCAGGTCCGCGAACAGTTTGTGAACCGACGCAACGGTCCATTCTTCGGCCACCGAGGCCTGGGCCTGGACCAGGTAGGCCGTCTCCGGCGCCGGTGGCGTCGGCAGAAGGGTGCTTCCTAAAGATGCGGCGGCCAGCACAAAAAAGGCTGCCGCTAGCGCCATGCCCCGCCGCCGGGTTGGCTTGCGCGCCAGCAAAAGGATGCCGGTATTGAACATCACCACCACAAACGACAGCAGGTAGACGCCGCCCAGCCGCGCCAGTTGTGCAGGCAACAAGTGTTCGGCCAGCGCGTAGCCCAACAGCAGCCAGGGGAAGCCTGTGAACAGGTGAGCCCGCGCAAGTTCCAGGCCCACCCACAGTGCCGGCAGGCCCCACAGGATATGCCTCTCCGGCAGAGCCAGCAGCAGGCGGGCCAGCGCCGCGAACGCGCCGAAGAAGCAGGCCAGCACCGCCACAAACACCAGCAAAACTCCGGCGGCGGCCGCCTGGCCCAGTCCTCCGTACTCGAGCATCACCAAGCGAACCCAGTAGATCGTGCCGCCGAAGAACACCGCGCCGCAGAGGTAGCCCAGGCCAAAAGCCGTGCGCACACCGGTGGCGCGCTCGAGGACGAGCAGCAGCGGTACCAGCGCAACCCACGCCAGAAACCCCAGATTCCATTTCGGAAACGCTGCCACCAGCAGCAGGCCGCTGGCAACGCTCAGGAACCAGGGACGCAGACGGATCGGCACCGGTGACCTCCTCAGGATCGGTGGACTAGGCGGATCTTGCGGATTCTGACATGCTCGGAAGCAGTCCCGCGAGTTTTGATTTTATCTGGATCAGCAAGGGACAGCTTGCTCAATTCACCACTAGGATCTGGTTAATTGTCAGACCCGCCCAGTGGTGCTCTTGCTTCAAAGGAATCAAGAACTTGGTCGGCCATGTAAGAACTGCGCACCAGCGGGCCGCTGAAGACGGCCCGGAAGCCCAGTGAAAGACCGTAGTCACGGTAGTCGGTGAACGTTTCCGGAGGCAAGTATTCGACTACCGGCAGGTTCCGGCGGGTCGGCTGAAGGTACTGGCCAATGGTGACCACGTCGCAATCCACCGCGCGCAGGTCATCGAGCAGTTGCTTCACTTCCTCATGCGACTCTCCCAGCCCCAGCATGAAGCCGGACTTGGTCAACATCGCCGGCGCCAGCCGTCGGACGGCGGCCAGTAGCTGCAAGGAGCGATGGTAGTCGGCCTGCGGGCGGACCCGGCAATAGAGGCGCGACACCGTTTCCATGTTGTGGTTGTAAACGTCGGGGCCGGCGCCCACCACCCTCCCCAGCGCCTCCCGGTTGCCACAGAAATCCGGCGTCAGCACTTCCACCCGCGCCGACGGTAGCTGCCGGCGCAAGGCGCAGATGGTGGCGGCCCAATGGGTGGCGCCGTCGTCGGGCAGCTCGTCGCGGTTGACGCTGGTGATGACCACGTAGCGCAGGCCCATGCTGGCCGCCATGCGTGCCACGTTTTCCGGTTCCTCGGGGTCCAGCGCCTCCGGCCGCCCTCGTGGCACCGCGCAAAAGCCGCAACTGCGAGTGCAGGTGTTGCCCAGAATCATGAAGGTAGCTGAGCCGCGGGCAAAGCATTCATGGAGGTTGGGACACCGAGCCGACTCGCAGACCGTGTGCAGGCGGTGCCGGCGGAGTCCAGCTTTAAGCTGGTGCAGAGCTATCCAGTTGGTTTGAGGATTTCGGACCCAATCCGGGAGTCGCCCGGCCATCATTACTCTGGGTGCCATCATTTCTTCGTGATGGTCTTGAAGCCTTCCCGCTGCAAACGCTTCTTCGCCCGCTCGACCCCTCTTTCTGAAGTGAACGGACCTACCTGCACGCGATACAGGCGGTCGGCTTGCGAGCTGACCAGCACCACTGGGAACCCCTTGCCCCTCAACAGGCTAAGCAGCGCTTCGGCGTCCTGCTTCTTGCTGAGGGCAGCTACCTGGAGGTGGACAGCCGGTCCTGTTGCAGCTCGAACAGGAATGGTGGCGCTTGACCGGGTCTGCAACTTGGCCGGGGATCCCTTCGTCTCCAGCGCGCGCTGAAAAGTCAGCTCGGCGGCCGGAGGAGAAGTGGCCGCCTGGGCTTTCCCCGGGTCAGCCACGCCCGCCGGAGCAGTGGTGTTTTTCTCCCCTGGAACGGCT
>JAKZXP010000116.1:0-14211 GCA_047514915.1 Terriglobia bacterium | reverse complement strand
TGGCCGTTATCCGCTCGATGCACACCGAAGCAATCAACCACGAACCTGCGATCACCTTCATCCAAACCGGTCGGCAGGTTGTTGGGCGGCCGTGCATCGGATCCTGGATTTCCTATGGGCTCGGTAGTATGAACCGTGACTTGCCCACGTTCGTGGTGATGAACGCCGAGAAGAGCCACCCCAAGGCAGGTGTGCAAGCGATTTCGGCAAAAATGTGGAGCTCAGGGTTCCTTTCTCCGAAGTACGCCGGCGTAGGTCTCCGCGGAGGCGCAGAGCCGGTGCTGTACATCAAGGATCCGGATGGGGTTTCCAGGGACGTCCGGCGGCAGATGCTCGACGGCCTCAGCGAGCTGAATCAGATCCGGCACCAGAAGGTCGGCAACCCCGAAACACTGGCACGAATCGAGCAGTTTGAAATGGCTTTCCGGATGCAGTCGTCGGTGCCGGAAATGGGTGACCTCTCGAGTGAGCCGGAAAGCACCTTCAAGCGCTGGGGCGAGGAAGCGAGGCAGCCCGGCAAGTTCCAAAACGCGGCGCTGATGGCACGCCGGCTCGTCGAGCGCGGTGTGCGGTTTGTCCAGATCTATCACCGCGGCTGGGACGTACACGCCTTCGCGCCCGAAGTGCTCCCCGCACAGGCCAGAGACGTCGACCGCGCTACCTGGGCCCTAATCCAAGATCTGAAGGAGCGCGGCCTCTTCGAAGACACGCTCGTTATTTGGGGCGGCGAGTTCGGGCGGACAATCTACTCCCAAGGCAAACTGACGCCGACCGATTACGGCCGCGACCACCATCCGCGCTGCTACAGCCTATGGATGGCCGGCGGCGGCATCAAAGGCGGCGGCGTTTACGGCGAAACAGACGACTTCTCCTACAACATCGCCAAAGACCCGGTCCACATCCGGGACTTCCAAGCGACGATCCTGCACCTGTTTGGCATCGACCACGACCGCTTCACCCACAAGCACCAAGGACTGGACGCCAAGCTGACAGGTGTCGAACCGGCGCACGTGGTGAAAGAATTACTGGCGTAAAGCACTTGGTTTGAGTTGTAAATTCGCGTGCGCAACCGAGCGGTGCACACCCCGGTTCTTACGAGAATAAGTCCGCCAGCTGTTTCTGGAGGCGGCGAAACAGTTAGAGCCTCCGAGTGTGTGCTACAATTCCTCCCCAAAAGATAAAGCTGAGGAGGAACACCCAGTGGAAATGGTAGGCGCGACGCCTGTAGTGGCGCCCGGGTGGACCGGCGACCCCAAAAGGGACGTTGCGATCAGCGACTGCGACATCCATCACAACATATCGAGGCACGAAGACCTCCTGCCGTATTTGCCGAAGCCCTATCAGGAGCATTTTCTTGATCAAGGTCTGATCACTCCCACTGCTGGTTTCTTTAACGTCCCTTTCCGGTCCGTGCGCAGAGACCTATCCGACGGTGACGATTCCAAGGTCTTCGACCCTCGCGACCGGTGCTCGACTTACGAGTTCCTGCGCCACCAGCATCTGGACCTCTGGCATGTCGACATCGGCATCCTGACCGGCCCTCCGTTTTTCTACAGCATGTGTGCGCTACCCGATCCGGACTACGCCACCGCTCTGTGCCGGGCCATGAACGACTACGAGGCAAGGCAGGGATCGGTGTGTTCAACGTGGACGGCTCGTTCCACGCGCTGCATAACCTTTGTCCCCATAAACTCGGACCCTTATGTACAGGAAGGATCGGGGGCACCGTGGTCACGGAGGCTCCGCTCACGGTCCAGAACCACGGACTGCGGCTTGAACGAGACGGTGAAATCCTGCGGTGCCCTTGGCATCAGTGGCCGTTTGACATCAAGACCGGCCGCTGTCTGACCGTGCCGGAGGTGTCCGTTCGGACTTACACCGTGAGGATCGAGGGCGATCAAGTCGTCGTGGAGTATGACGACTAAGTAGGTAGGGTTGCGGTGGGTAGGGTTCGCGAGGTCGCGGAATACCAAAGATGACCGGCGGGAGATTTATCGCCGAAACGTTCAAGGGCTACGGCGTGAGCCATGTGTTCTTCATGCCGGTCGTCGCGATCCGGGCGTTGGCCGAGATGGAAAAGCTCGGCATCAAACGCATCATGACGCACGGCGAAAAAGCCGCGGCCTACATGGCCGACGGCTACGCTCGGGTCAGCCGAAGTACCGGCATCTGCATGTCGCAATCGGTTGGAGCCGCGAATCTCGCGGCAGGGTTGCAGGACGCTTTCTTAGCGTGCTCGCCTGTCATGGCGTTGACCGGCCGCCAAAGCCAAATCAGCCAGCATCGCCACCAATATCAGGAAGTTGACCACGTCAAATTCTTCGATGGTGTTACGAAATACAACGTGCTCGTGAGTCAGGCGACACAACTGCCCTACTTCTTGCGCCAGGCATTTCGAGAAGCGGTCTCGGGGACGCCGGGGCCAGTGCACTTGGACCTGGAAGGATTTATTGGGCAACTCGCGGATGAAGAGGCCAATCTCGAGATCGTGATCGAAGACGCCTTCACACAGATCCCGCCGTTCCGGCCCGAACCTGATGTAGCCACGGTTCGCAAGGCTGTAAAACTGCTGGTGCAGGCCGAACGTCCAGTGATCGTTGCCGGCGGCGGAGTCACCTATTCCGACGCCGGGGCGGAACTTGTCCAACTTGCCGAAAAGCTGTCGATCCCCATCGCAACCTCCCTCAACGCCAAAGCAACCTTTCCGTACGACCATCCTTTAGGTGTCGGAGTGTGCGGACTGTACTCGCGGGACTGCGCGAATCAAGCGGTCGCCGAAGCTGACTTGGTCTTTTTTGTTGGGAGCCATACCGGCGGCCAGGTGACAAACGAATGGCGTATCCCGCGGGAGGGCACACGGGTCATTCAGCTCGATATCAACCCGTCTGAGCTAGGACGGTCGTTCCCGATCACTGTCGGGCTCCAAGCGGACGCCAAAGCCTCGCTGCGCAAAATGATTGATCATGCCGAGCCCGCCGGCCATCCCGAATGGATTCGCCGCGTGCAAGGCTTCGTCAAGAAGTGGAAGCAGGAGGTCGCTCCGCTGGTCAACTCAGATGAGATTCCCCTGAGGCCCGAACGGCTCTGTCGGGAAATGACGGACTCGCTGCCTGCGGATGCAATTCTTGTTTCCGACACCGGTCACGCGGGCATCTGGACCGGCACGATGATCGATCTCAAGCACCCGTCGCAAAGCTATATCCGCTGCGCGGGCTCGCTGGGCTGGGGCTTGCCCGCCGCGATCGGCGCCAAGTGCGCCGCGCCCGACCGGCCGTTTGCTTCTCGGGCGACGGGGGCATCTGGTACCACCTCACCGAGTTGGAGACGGCCCTTCGCTGCGGCATCCATACGGTCACTGTGGTCAACAACAACCACTCGCTGAACCAAGAGCAGGAGATTAACGAAGCGATCTACGGTGGTCGGTGTGCGGGGTCCGACGAGTTGTGGATCTTCCCAGAATCCGACTTTGCGAAGGTCGCGGAATCGATGGGATGTTTCGGAATTCACGTCAACAAGCCCGGTGAATTCGCGGGGGCGCTCGATCAAGCGTTCGCGTCAGGCAGACCGGCGGTCATCGACGTGAAAACGCACATTGAGGGGATCGCGCCTCCAGCTTGGGCGCCGAAGGCTTAGCAGGATGCTGAAAAACCCCTGCACAGACTGAAGTCTGTGCCACCGCCAACTCGCAAGTTGCTGACCAGCTCACAAGTTACTGAAAAGTGGCACAGGCTTCAGCCTGTGTGGTTCCTTCGGACACTTGCGATTGGAGTTTTTCGCGCGGTGTTTATCGGCGTAGGATTTCTCGTACCGACGGTTCAAAGTGTGGAACGGGTATGGACGAATCGAGAGCCCCAAAGAGACGTGTATCCGTCGAGGCCAGAGTTCTCTGGGTGAGTTGCGCCCGAAGTAGCAGCGCTTCGACATCACAGCCCAGCACAGAGGTTGAAAGCCTGCCCGTTGAACACGCGGGCCGAATCGCTTGCCAGATCTGAGCTTGAGTCGACAGGGCGGCTGGCGTATGGGTCTGGGGAAGCTCGATCTTGGTGTAGTGTGAGGTCGAGAGGCCACCCTTGCGTCACGCGCTGAAAGGACAAAGCGAAGTGAAAATGTTTCATGGCAGCGCTCAACGTGCTCGGTTCGTAGTATTGACGGGTACCCTGCTTGCAGGAGCAGTGTTGTGGGGCAGTCATCGCACTCGGGCGACCGAGGCAACAGATCAGCCTGAGATCATCTCCGTCCGGAAAATTTGGGATCGTGCACCGCACAGTGCCTTCACCGACCTGATTCGATTTCAGGACCGCTGGTACTGTATATTCCGCGAGGCAGAGTCACACGCCGGGTCAATTGGAAAGTTGAGGGTCCTAACGTCGAGAGACGGGGAAAAGTGGGAATCCGCGGCGCTTCTCGTGGAAGAAGGGATTGACCTGCGAGATCCAAAACTTTCGATCATGCCTGACGGCCGGCTCATGATAGTTGCCGGCGGCACCGTTTACGACGGAACTGTCTATAAGACACGTGCTCCACGGGTGGCCTTTTCGCGAGACGGACTGGAATGGACACCCCCCCGACGGGTGCTGGCGGAAGACCACTGGTTGTGGCGGGTGACGTGGCACAAAGGCCTCGCCTACAGCGTCTCGAAACTCAACGAAGGGAGCAAACCAAGGCGAGGATTCTTGTATTCCAGTACCGATGGTCTTCGCTGGCAGTGGATCACGGAGCTTGAGGTCGATCAGATCAGTGAAACGACTCTCCGGTTTCTGCCGAACGGGGAAATGATTGCGCTTGTGCGACCCTGGTGGATTGGGACCAGTCAGCCCCCGTATCAGGAGTGGACATTCCACAAGATGAAGCTCAGCATTGGAGGACCCAACTTCATTCGGCTTCCTGACGGCAGTCTTTGGGCGGCGGGTCGGAGGTATCACCCGGACGGCACAACAACTACCGTCTTGGCGAGAATGACTCGCAACAGCTATGAGCCGGTGCTCACGTTGCCGAGCGGTGGAGACACCAGCTATCCGGGACTGGTGTGGCACAATAATCTGCTGTGGATGAGCTACTATTCCTCCCACGAAGCCAGGACCAGCATCTATGTGGCTAAAATCCGGATTCCACATTAGGGAAGCACGCAAATAAACTCGACAGACGCACAACATTTCACATGGAGGAGAAACGATGAAATCCAGGCAGGTTTTTGCTTTCGGAATTTCGGTGTGGTTTTTAGCTGGGACAGTCTTGCTGCAAGGCCAGACCGTTCAGCGCCGCTATATTAATTTTTCCGACCGTACGGACCAATTGCCATTTAGCAACGGCGTCCTGGTAGGAAACGTCCTGTACCTTGCCGGCACCCTCGGTGTCGATCCTAAGACTGGCAAGGTCCCCGATGACCTCGAACAAGAGGTCCGCTTCGCCCTTGATGAAATGAAAGCGACGCTGGCTAAAGCTGATATGACGATGGAGAATCTCGTCTCCGTGCAGGTCTTCTGCACTGACCTCTCCCTTTACGCCAGGTTCAACGCAGTGTATCGCACATATTTCAACAAGAATTTCCCATCGCGAGCTTTCATCGGAGTGGCGTCATTGCTGCTTGGGGGCCATTTCGAAGTCCAGGGGACTGCAGTCAAGCAGTAGCTGAAGTTCGGGAAACCACGCTGCAAGCCGGCCGCGGCGCCACGTTGACTTGCCCGCAGGCGAGGCGTAGCATGCGTGTCCCCGGCTAAACCGCGACAGTCGCAACACAAGTAGCAACGGGGCGGCTGTTGTATGTGTCTAAGCGAGAGAAAACTCAAATCTGAGGGAGGTGTTATGCGTTTGGGAATTTCTAAATCCCTATTGGGAAAACTGTTGAGACCAGCTTTATTGATGGTTTCAACCCTGCTGATTATGGTTCCAGTTGTTTGGGTTGCGGCGGAGAAACAAGGAAACGCCCAAAATCCACCGCCAACCAAGAAGCCGTTTCGGTACAGCCTCCGTTGGCCTTCACCGGATGAAAAGCTTCCTTCGTACACGATTCTCCCCAAAGAAGGCAGCATGCCGCTTTACCGGGCCCCCCAGGGTAATAGCAAGCTTGGTCCGCTGCAGGAAGTAGAAGTGTTCGAGACAGAACATCATTTATATAGATCCCCTTTCCATTACCGGAACGTCACAATAGATCATTGGTCAGAGTATAGCCAAAAAGGGGTAGAGATCTTCGGAGATGTGGGAAGCATTACCATTGTAGAAGAGAAGCCAATTGTGTCCGTTACGGTGGTGGGCTCGGCATGCTCCACCCCAGGCTACAACATCCTCGAGTGGTGGGCTGATGGGGAAGACCTCACGAATACGCGCGGGCAATTAATCAAGCGACAGATGATTGAGAATCTCAAGGGGCAGCATAATGCCTGGCCCCAGAAAGCACTTTCCGAGAAGCAAAACTTCGAATCCGTCGAGGAAGCTGAAGCATTCGTCGCACAGTTGCAGAGCATCGTCTATGGGATGAGCAATGGATACTACAGGCCGGGCCCCATAATGGGTGGATTGTATGAGAACACAGCCTATTTTCGGATTGGAGAGGCTGACCCCGACGCTCGCAAGATAGTCATCCGAGGCGGCAGCCTGGACTACGAAGACCCAGGCACCGATCGAGAGCGCTATCCGGGTGACTATGCCGTGCGGTTGATCGACGTGCTGGTCAAGAAATAAAGGTCAAGAAATAAAGGCCAAGAAATAAGCTCAAGAAATAAGGTCAAGAAGTGAAGCGATCACTCCGCTTTCCCATCCGGGCACCGGCCTCGGCCGGAGACCCACGCCGACCTTAGCCGGGGGACCCAGCAGTGAGACCTATGGCCTACATACGAACCATTGCGCCAGAGGAAGCCACCGGCTCACTTAAGCAGCAGTACGATGTTGCCGTCAAAAGCGCCGGGCGGTAAGCTCGTAGGAGAGCCTAGCAGGGTGCTGAAAAACTCCAATCGAAGGTGTCAGAAGGAACCACACAGGCTGAAGCCTGTGCCACTTTTCAGCAACTTGCGAGTTGGCGGTGGCACAGACTTCAGTCTGTGCAGGGTTTTTTCAGCATCTTGCTAGAGGCCGTCGTAGTGGAACCATGTGCCCCACAGCAACCATGTCGCTCTCCGGTTTTGATCCACTGATTGCGGAGTGGTTCAGCAACCGGTTCGCCAGTCCCACCGAGCCGCAGCGGCTGGGCTGGCCGCAGATTCGCAGTGGTCAGGGCGTGTTGATTTCGGCGCCAACCGGCTCCGGTAAAACACTGGCTGCCTTCCTGATTTGCCTGGACGGTCTGGTGCGGATAGCTCGCGGCGGAGCCCTGCCGGACCGAACCGAAGTGGTCTACGTCTCGCCGCTCAAGGCGCTCAGCAACGATATCCGCAAGAACCTGGAAGTACCGCTGGCTGAAATTGCCGCGCTGGCCGCCGGCAAAGGAATCCGGCTGGCGCCCATCCGCACCGCGGTCCGCACCGGCGACACGCCGGCTTGGGAGCGCCAGCAGATGAGCAAGCGGCCGCCGCACATCCTGGTCACTACACCCGAGTCGCTCTACATCCTGCTGACGGCCGAGAAAAGCCGCCAGATGCTGCGCACGGCGCGCACGGTGATTGTGGACGAGATTCACGCGGTGGCCGACGACAAGCGAGGCTCGCACCTGGCCTTGTCGCTGGCCCGGCTGGACGCGCTGGCGCAGGCTGGCGGCGGAGCCCGGCTGCAACGGATTGGGCTTTCCGCGACGGTCAAGCCAATCGAGGAAGTCGCGCGCTTCCTGGGCGAGTCATCCCGCATTGTGCAGGTGGGCCATCGCCGCCAGATGGAGCTGGTGGTCGAGGTGCCCCGCGACGAACTGGGCCCCGTAGCCAGCAACGAGATGTGGGGTGAGATTTACGACCGCCTGGCCGAGCTGATCCGTGCGCACAGGACGACGCTCGTATTCGTCAACACGCGCCGTCTCGCTGAGCGCGTTGCGCATCACCTGAGCGAGCGGCTGGGCGAACAAGCCGTGCTGGCCCACCACGGCAGCCTCTCCCGGCACCTGCGGTTGACCGCCGAAGAACGCCTCAAACAGGGGCAGCTGCGCGCCGTGGTGGCGACCGCGTCGTTGGAGCTGGGCATTGACATCGGCTCGGTGGACCTGGTCTGCCAAGTGGGCTCTCCGCGCTCGATCGGAGTGGCCCTGCAGCGCATTGGGCGCTCCGGGCACTGGGTGGGCGCGTTGCCGAAAGGATGCCTGTTCGCCACTACGCGCGACGAGCTGCTGGAGTGCGCGGCCTTGGTGCGCGCCATCCGCAGCGATCAGCTCGACCGGATCGAAATTCCTGACAGCCCGCTGGATGTGCTGGGGCAACAGATCGTCGCGGCCGTCGCCTGTGAGGAATGGCTCGAGGAGGAGCTGTTTGCGTTGGTGCGCCGTTGTTACCCGTATCGGGCGCTGGAGCGCGCCGACTTTGACGCCGTGGTGGACATGCTGGCCGAGGGCATCGCCACCGCGCGCGGTCGCAGTGGCACCTTCCTGCACCGGGACCGCGTCCACGGCCGCCTGCGCGGGCGTCGGGGCGCCCGGCTGGCGGCAATCACTTCGGGCGGAGCAATTCCCGATACGGCGAACTACCTCGTTGTGGCCGAGCCCGAAGGCATTGTGGTCGGCACGCTGGATGAGGACTTTGCGGTGGAGAGCCTGGCAGGAGACATCTTCCTGTTGGGGGCCACCTCCTGGCGCATCCGGCGCGTGGAGCCGGGCCGGGTCCGGGTTGAAGACGCCCACGGCGCCCCGCCGTCGGTTCCCTTCTGGAGAGGGGAGGCGCCGGCGCGAACCGCGGAGCTTTCCCGCGAGGTGTCGCAGGTGCGCGAAGAAATCGCCGCGCAGGTTGCCAGGGACGGGGCGCAGGCGCGCGAGTTTCTCATGCAGAAGTGCGGGCTGGACCGACGGGGAGCCGAGCAGGCCCTGGAGTACGTTCGTGCGGGCCTGCAAGGTCTGGGCGTCCTGCCGACCGAGCGCACCATCGTGGCCGAGCGCTTCTTTGATGAGGCCGGGGGCATGCAGCTGGTGCTGCACGCGCCCTTCGGGGCGCGCATCAACCGCGCCTGGGGCCTGGCGCTGCGCAAGCGCTTCTGCCGCAGCTTCAACCTGGAGCTGCAGGCGGCCGCCACCGACAACGGCATTGTGATCTCGCTCAGCGAGCAGCACGCTTTTCCGCTGGAAATCGTCTTTGAAATGCTCCGGCCCGAGACGGTAGAAGACGTGCTGACCCAGGCCCTGCTCGATGCCCCCATGTTCGGAGCGCGTTGGCGCTGGAATGCCTCGCGGGCCCTGGCGGTTCTGCGATTCGCCGGAGGCCGCAAGGTGCCTCCCCCGATCCAGCGGATGCGCGCCGACGATCTGCTGGCTGCGGTGTTCCCCGACCAGGCCGCTTGCGCGGAGAACCTGACGGGCCCGGTGCGCATCCCCGAGCATCCTCTGGTGAAGGAAACGATTGCCAACTGCCTGCACGAGGCGATGGACCTGGAGGGCTTGAAGAGCATCCTGGAGGGCATTCGCCGGCGCGAGATCCGAACCGTGGCTCTAGACGTGCCCCAGCCGTCGCTGTTTTCCCACGAAATCCTCAACGCCAATCCCTACGCCTTCCTGGACGATGCTCCGCTGGAAGAGCGCCGCGCGCGCGCGGTGCAGTTACGACGCACGCTGCGAGCGGACGTGGTTGAGGCCGGCAGCTTGCTGGACCCGGAGGCCATCGCCCAGGTGGCCGCCGAGTCCTGGCCGGCGGTGCGGGATGCCGACGAGCTACACGACGCGTTGCTGACCTTGATCGTCCTGCCCCCGGCGGCTGAATGGGAGCCCTTTTTTGAGCAATTGCAGGATCTGAGGCGTGCGACCACGCTGCAAGCGGGTCTGCACGCGGAGAAGAGCCTATGGGTGGCGGCCGAGCGCATGGACCTGCTGCGCGTGGTGTACCCGGACGCAGTCTTTACTCCGGCCATTGCCGGCCCGCCTCCTTTGCGGGCCCTCCCGGAGGGTCGGGAAGCCTGCGCAGCCGAGGTGCTGCGCGGCTGGCTGGAGTCCACCGGCCCCGCCACCCCTTCCCAACTTGCCAGCCGCTTGGCGATGTCACCCGAGCTGGTGGAGGCCGGCTTGCTGCGGCTGGAAGCCGAAGGTCAGGTCTTGCGGGGGCGATTTACCTCCGAGGTGGGTGTCGGCGAGGCGGGTGCCGGGGAGACAGAATGGTGCAACCGGAGGCTGCTGGCGCGAATTCACCGGCTCACCCTGGGGCGGCTGCGGCGCGAGATCGAGCCGGTCACCACCGCCCAGTTCCTCCGGTTCCTTTGCCGCTGGCAACACCTGACGCCGGGCAGCCGGCTGCACGGCGTGGAAGGCACGTTTCAGGTGCTCCAGCAGCTCCAGGGTTACGAGATTGCTGCGGCGGCCTGGGAGTCGCACATCCTGCCACGGCGCATCGCGCGCTACAGCCCGGAATTGCTGGACCGGCTGTGCCTGTCCGGCGAGGTGATGTGGGGGAGGCTCTCGCATCACCCGCTACTGGAAAGGTGCGAGCCGGTGTCGCCCGGCAATGGCGGGCAAACGAGGAGTCGCCGGGTGCGTCCAAGTCGAGTCGCTCCGGTCGCCATCTTCCTGCGGAACGATGTTGAATGGCTGCTGGCAGCCGCCAGCCGGAACGGGTCTGCTGAGCTGTCCCGGCAGCAGCAGCTTTCGGCGGCCGAGTCCTCTCTCTCTCACGCGGCGCAAGAAGTGCTGGCCGGGCTGGAGCAGCGCGGCGCTTCGTTTTTTACCGAGCTCGTGCGAGGCACAGGCCGGCTGGCCAGCGAGGTGGAAGACGGGCTGTGGGAACTGGTGGCGGCGGGACTGGTGACTGCCGACGGCTTCGAAAATCTCCGCTCGCTGGTGGACCCCAAGCGGCGCCGCGGCGAGGGACGGGGACGACTGGCGCGCCCCAGGCACGCCGTGGGCCGCTGGGCGCAGCTTCGGCCCGCGCCGCAGCCGCAGGAGTCTCAGGCCTGGGTGGAAGCCTTCGCGCGCCAGCTCCTGCGCCGCTGGGGGGTTGTATTTCGCGATCTGATGGCGCGAGAAACGCTGGCCCCGCCCTGGCGGGATTTGTTGGTGACGCTGCGGCGCATGGAGGCGCGTGGCGAGATCCGGGGCGGCCGCTTTGTGGCCGGCTTGGCAGGCGAGCAATTTGCGCGGCCCGAGGCCATTGAGCTTCTCCGCGCCGTGCGCCGTGCCGAAGAGCCGGGCGAAGAAGTTGAACTTTCAGTTGCTGACCCGCTGAACCTGGCGGGAATCATCCTGCCCGGGCAGCGCATTAGCGCGCTGGCGGGCGGCACGCTGCACCTGCGAGACGGCGTACCGGTTGCACCCGAGTCGCCCACCTCTGTGCTTTCCTTGATTGGCTCAGGCCCTCGCTAAGCAGGTGAAGAGAAAAAATATGGACGCTTGCTTACGCGCGCGGCTCGGTAACCGCTGGGGAATCAGCCGGGCCGATTCAGAGCCGCGACCATTAGCGAGCGCTTCCCCGGGTTTTTCAGCCACACTGGCGAGATGGCGTTTGCATGCATCCCGGATCGTCTCGACAGATCAGGATGCCATTGCCGACACCGGACGGATACAGAATTGTGGGGTCCAATGTTTATAGCATCTAGCATTTACAGTCGGGCAAGCGCGCATGACCGCAACCATCTGTGTCGGCTTGATTAGGCCATCGCTAATCTGTCGGTCGTTCAATGCTCCAATACGATCAATAAACTCGGTATCCTCCGCGTTTGCAACATCGAAATTGTGGCCAAACCCGCGGTCCACGAAAATGTCTGGCAAGTTTCCATACGCCACAAACGCCTCAAAGTGGAAATTCTTTACCAACAGAGGGAGAATATCTTGAGATCGAATACCTTCAAAAGCTTCTGTGGAACAGTCCCAATTGTCTAACATCTTCTCAAAACGCCGCAATTGATGATTGTATTTATATCGGTCCGGCATTGTCCGCCAGATCTCGTGGATGACTGTTAGGGCCTCTGGCCAGCGCATGTGACCGTTGCGGCCGATCATGTCGCATGTCAGGAAATAGCCGCTGTTGCCGATTGCCTCCTGGATGTTTTGGAAAACTTCTTCCAGTGTTACGATGTGGTGCAGACTGTGGTGTGCGATCACCACTGCCATGGGGCACTCTGCACGCCAGCGGGCAAGGTCGACCTCGAGAAATTCAAATCGATCTGCAAGTTGCAATCGCAAGGCAAGTTCCCGGCCGCGTCCCAGCATGCTTGGATTAATGTCCAAACAACGGATGCGGAAATTCATAAGGCCACGATTTCGCAGGGCCTTCGCTATTCCGACTTCCATGTCAGCGTTACCTGCTCCGAGGCTGGCGATCTCGATGGGTTCGCCCGGATGATCGGATGCGTACTGGGAGATGTATTTCACATAAAACTCTTCAAAGCCAGACACACCAATTACTTCCTCCATTTTCGGTCGGATATACTTGTTCGACCAAAAGTGAAAGATTTCTGGCAGGTCATGAACGTTTTCGTCTGCTTTGTAGCGCTCGATTTCCTTGTGAAGGCGCTTCCTATAGGTGGAGTCATTTTCCGACAGGGCGGGTTTTTCCGACACGGAGACAGTTAGACCCCGACCAAATCGAACCAATCGGGTTCTCAAGGAACCTGCGGCCCGACGCAAAGCTGCCAGCATCAAGCCGCTTGCCCTTTCTGTCCTTCAAACCGAACTTTGTCGAAGGCCATAGGAAGAGCTAGCAGGATAGCAGGAAGCGCCACGGGGAGTCACACTCCACGTTCTTTGGCTACCGGCTTTGGCTACCGGCTTTGGCTACCGGGCCGAACTGCGCGGAGTTTCCCCCGGGCTGGTTTTGGCAAGACGGCGGAAATTCGAGCCGCTTACTGGAGTCCGGCTAGAGTCCGGCGGACAAGTCGCGGTCCATCCCTGGCGGCAGAGCAGCATCGGCGGCCGCCAAGTGGAACCACTCCCGGGAACCAACCTGCTGAACAGCTGCACGAAAGCGGGGAAACAGCGGCGCCTGAGTGTGGTGACACTGGAAGGCTTCGAGCTTGCGCTGGAACGTTTCGGAAATATCGATCTCGACGGTCACCGGAGAAAAACAGACCTGGGGATAGCCGGCCAGGGATTTGGGCCCGGTGGCGTAGTAAAGACGCTGAGCCTGGTGCGGCCGGCCGGTTTCCGGGAAAAGCTCCTGGCGTCCGGCTGCATGGCCGGCAGCATGGAATGCAAAGGTGGCAAAGTGCGAAATCGCTGCGTGGTCCCGATGGCCGGTGAAACCGCCTTCCGGCCCCAGAGTCAACACCACAGCAGGCCGTCGCTGGCGGATCACCTGGCACAGCCGCAGACCCAGATCGAGGAAACCGACGCGGTTCAGTCCCCCATCGGGGTAGTCCCAGATCTCGTGCCAGGAAACGCCCAGCAGTTCGCAGGCCTGATGAAACTCCCGGCTTCGCATCTCGGCCAGTTCTTCGCGTGTACTGGCCGAGCCGCGGTTGCGCCCGGCTTCGCCGCGAGTGGCGCACACCACCTCTATAGCAACCCCGCGAGCGGCATAGAGAGCCAGCGTGCCGCCGAAGGAGCCGGTTTCATCGTCGGGATGCGCAGTAATCGCCAGGAACCTGAGCTTCGTCGGGTTCATTCGACCGCCAGGGTTACGGAGCTGCTGCTGAGACCGCTGGTCATCACCAGCGGCTGCGCGCCGGCCTCGAGGCCGGCGGGAACGCGGGCGTTCACTTGGTAGAGCCCGGCAAAGCCCGGCGCCAGACCGGAAAACACGACTTCAGCCAGCTCGCCTCCAATGGTGACCTGTGGCGTGGTTAAGGTAGTGGCTGCTGGAAACAGTGGGGCCGGCTGCCCGCTTTCCACCGCTGGCGCCACGCTCCCCAGGCCAGTGCAAAAGATCGCCACCACTTCGTCCACCGTGGCGGGCGAAGTTACGCTGACCAGCGAGCCGTCCGGATGCAGCACTGCGCCCGGCCCGGTGCCGTCTTGCGACAGGGTAAAAATGCCCGGTGCAGCGGGAGCGATGCCAAGCGTAATCGACGCGCTGGGCAAGGTGCCATTGTCCACCGTAACGGTGGCGGTGGTCCCGGAAATTGCAAAGGGCACCTGCGCGTTCACCTGTCCCGGCGAGACAAAAAACAGGGGCGCCGCAATCTCATTGATCCGCACGGTGACGTTTCCCAGCGTTGTGGGCAGGGGCAGTG
>JAKZXP010000115.1:0-5746 GCA_047514915.1 Terriglobia bacterium | reverse complement strand
CAGCAATTTCCCGCCGAGATTGAGTGTGAGAATGACGGCTTCCACCGCGCGCAAGTGCTCCTTCGAAAGATAAAACTCCAACTGAAGGGTGGCTGGCTTTTGGGAAGGTGTTTTCAGGTATACAGCAGCCGACTTTCCCATCCATCTCCACCGCGCTCTTGCCGGCGCGTACCACTCGCCGGCAAGCTGCGGGTCGGACACCTCCTTTGCCGGTGCCACGGATGAAAGAGCCTTGGGAATATCCCGTGCTTGGACAGTAGCCTGACTGCAAGCGTCTTTTGCTGTGACCGCCAGGCGTGGCGTCAGCAGCATAGCGAATGCGCAGACCAGAAAGAGTGCTGGCCTCGGAGTATCGCTTTTCCTCACGCCTGTATTCATCCTCAGCTTAAGGCGCAAGAGCATTGAGCTTACGGAAGAGATCCCGCAGCTCCATGCGCGGGCGCCCATCGACATCGTAGATTCCTCCCGTATCTACCCACGGATATAACATGATCTCTCTGATCTGAACGGCGGGACCCCCTTCCCGAGGTAGAAAGGTAATGGAAAGAGCGCCACTATCAACGGGAGTCTTCACTTTCAAGCTGAACGGCTCCATTTGGGAGCCAACGGCAATGGAGGTGTCGAGAAACTGGCGGGTGGGCAGAAAACGGATCAGCACATGCACGCGCGCGCCCGGATGAGCGCTTCGAGCTTGGAACTCCAAGGTGTATTCTTGGTCATCATAGATTGCCATTTTCTGCCGGATAAAGCCGCCCGGTTGGATTTCGAGCTCTTGGCCACTGTTGGCAAGGGATGGCTTTATCTTGACCAATCCCTCCTGAGGGGGGGGGTCCCATTCTTCCACGCCGGAACGGAAGGAGCCGTTGGTGATTACGTTCAGGTAGTAATCCTGGTAATTCCAAAGGGCATAGCCTAGCGAATCCCTCAGCAATGTGGGCAGAGCGTTGGCAATGAACTCAAACTGTTCGTTTTCTGCCGTGAGGGCGCCTTCTTCGGGATGCCCACCCCAGTGCTGAAAGTTGAATTGATCCACGAAAACCGGCAGCCCGCGACTCAGGTTCTCTGTTCTCTTAAGGTGACGGGGAACGTAGCTGGCCGTGCGTTTGCCATCCAGCTCCTTTCTTTCATCGCCAAACATGTAGGATTGATAAGGGGAAAACCAGGTAGTCACAAAGCTATAGCAGGGTGACAGTTCAAACTGAAGCGAATAATCGTGCCGCCAATTGATTTCCGCGCGAGGTTGAAAACTCATAACCACATCCGGGTTGCCCTGCTTTGCGGCTTCGCAGGCATCTGGCAAGCGCCGTGCTATGAGTTCATCCGAAAAGTCCAGGAAAGCACGCAGCTTCCTGGTCTTCAAAAGCTCCGCGTGTTGATTGGGCGGTTCTACCGTCTCATAGCTGGCGTTGTTTTCCCACCAGAGCAAGTTCCACCACCACAAAGGTCGCCGGTGCAGCCACTGGCGAAATGTCGCTACATTCTCCGGATATTGGTGGAACCCAAGATCCGCCGTGTACCCGGTGTCCTCAAACGTCCAGAAGATGAAGAGCACGTTCGTGTGGGGTTTTGTCCGCGCCGCAACCTCGCGAAACAGATCTCGGTAGGCAACCCATTCCTCCTCGTCCGCCAGGACCGTTGCTGCCATCCATTTTGCACCGCCCGCATCGCGGGGAATGTGCTCGTGCGAGCCTACGCGTAAAGCTACCTTTAACCCCATAGAATCCGCTAAACGCAGAACGCGATCCAGGTTTGCAAACGCTTTCTTGCTGTAGCTGACAGGCTGGACGGTGGGTTGGAAGAGTCCCCACGGGACCAACAGGATGATCGTATTGAAACCATCTTCCCGCAACTGCGCCAAATCGTTCTTGCACTGCTCCAAGTCAAACGAACTCCAGAAATTGTTGACCGCTGCCCGCGGCTGAAAATAATACGTCCCCTTGACACGGAAATCTGGAGGTTCCCAGTGGAAACGGGGGCCTCCACGTTGACTGCAACCAACGGCCACCAAGAGCCCAGCGGCCGCCAAAAGAAAGATAACCAAACATTGCGTCACGGGCAGCAGCTGGACATAACGGAATGCAGTTGATTCCATGGGACCAAGACCATTCTCTTGGCCTTCAAAGAACTTCATTTCCCGCTTCCTCCCGCGAGGATAAGGCCCTTTGGTGGCGAGTACCCTGCTCGAGCTGTGCCAGCATAACTTTGTTGTTCTGAAGGTTCGGGGAAACCACAGCCGCGCTCATCTGTGTTCGCCAGGAGTTAATGCTTGAGGCGCCGCAGCAACTGCCTGGGCTCAACGCGGTACTTGAAGGCCTTCCGTCCGTTGATAAATATGACTGGAACCTCGTTGGTGAACCTGGCTTGCAGTTCGGGGTCCAGATCAATATCCAGGATTTTCAGGCGAAATTCCGCTATCTCCCTTAAGCCGTCAATCACCTGCTTGGCATCTTCGCAGAGGTGACATCCCTGGCGCGTGTAGAGGGTCACCTCCGGCCCGTGCGGCTCCATTCCATTGCCCGCGACCGTGGACTTTGGACCTCGGGACTCTTCAGGGCTCACCACTCGTAGTAGCGGCGCACCTGACGCCGGCGGCCCATGATCTTGACGAGCGCCAGGCCGGCGAAGAAGCTGCCCACGTGCGCCCACCAGGCCACGCCACCCTGGCTCAAGGCGACAGGCGTGCCCAGGGTAGTCAGGCCGGAAACGATCTGTATGACGATCCAGTAGAGCAGAATGACCCACGCGGGCAACTCCTTAATGAAGATCAGGAAAAAGGGGATCAGCGTGAGCACCCGGGCGCCGGGGAACAACAGCATGTAGCCGGCCATGACCCCGGCAATGGCGCCGCTGGCACCCACGCTGGGAATCAACGACGCCGGGTTCGCGGAAATGTGCGCGAGGCTGGCTACCAGGCCGCAGGCCAGGTAAAAGGCCAGGTAACGAAAGTGTCCCAGCTGGTCCTCCAGGTTGTCGCCGAAGATCCACAGGAACCACATGTTGCCAAGAAGGTGCAGGACCCCGCCGTGCAGAAACATGGAAGTCAGCATCGGCGGAATGGCTGCCGCGGCCGGTGCCTGACCCTGTAGAAACTCCCCAAAGCGCAGGGGAACCATTCCGTTTTGAGAAAAGAAGTACTCCAGGCTGAAGGGATCCAACCGCCACTGGTAGACGAAAACCAGCACGTTGACCACGATGAGGCCCACGGTGATGAACGGCGCCGAGTAGCGGGGCGCGTTGTCGCGCAGTGGGATCATCGGACCATATATTCGCGGTTGACCTTGCGGGAAGCGCCCTGCATCAGAGCCAGCGCCTCGGACAGCGCAGGAATGCCGCCGCGAGCTCCAAATTTGGTGCAACTCAACGACGCCACGGCGCAAGAGAAATCCAACGCCTGCTCCAGCGGCCAACCTTCCAGCAGAGCGTAGCAGAAGGCGCCGTGAAAGACGTCGCCGGCCCCGGTGGTATCCACGGGGTCCACTTCATAGGCGGGGCGATAGAGGTAGCCGGACTCGGACAAGGCCAGCACGCCGTCGGCGCCCAGCGTCATGGCCGCCACCTGCAGCTGAAACTCCCCGCGCAGGATTTCCAGGGCCTTAAAGGGGTCGTGCTCCCCGGTGTAACGCTTGGGAAAGATGGCGGAACATATGAAATAATCCACGTACTGGAGCAGCCGGTCCACATCGTCGCGCAGGGTGTCCATGTCGCAGGTGACCGGGATGCCGGCTTGTTGCGCCCAGGACGCGGCCAGCGACGTGGAGCCCACATCATGGCCGTCCACGTGCAGCATGCGTCCCGCGCAGACCCGCTCGCGCGACAGCATTTCCGGCTGCAAGACCAGCCGCGGGTGCCGGTACCACAGCACGGTGCGCTCGCCCGTGCGCCGGTCAATCAGGATGTAGGCACTCTGGTTGGGGCAGCCCGATATCTCCTGCACGTCGTTGAGGTCTACCCCGGTGCATCGAAGGCTTTCGATCTGGAACCGCGCTCGCTCGTCGTCCCCCACAACCCCGATGTACTTGCATCGCTTGCCGAGCTTCTGGCAGGCGATCACGGCCGTCGCTACGTTCCCTCCGGCTTCCGTCCGCTCTTCTAAATAGGCCATCTTGGTGTTGTATTCCGGATAGTGAGGAACGATGATGACGGTGTCGGTGGCATTGGCGCCCATGCCAACCAGATCGAAGTGGGAGTTGGGCTTCATCTTCTCCTGTGCGAACGATGATTGTACCACGCGGGTTGCGGCGCCGACAGCCGCGCTCAGGCCAGGGGTACCAACTTGAGTTCGCGCATCTGCCGCCGCGGGTTGCGTTTGCCGAAGGCCATGTGGTAGCTTCGGCTGTTGGCGACGCGCAGTGCGGGCTGCGGTCAAAGAAGCGCCACAGGCGCCATGCCGGCCAGGGAAACCGAAGCGATTATTCTGCGGACCTATCCCCTGAAAGAGGCTGACAAGATCGTCAGCTTTTTTTCCCGCACTTACGGCAAGACTCGGGGGGTAGCGCCCCGGTCGCGGCGGCTTCGCAGCCGCTTCGGGACGGGGCTGGAACCGCTGTCGCACGTCCGCCTCTGGTACTTCGAGCGAGAGACGCGCGAGCTAGTCAACATTGACTCCTGCGAGCTGATCCGCTCCTACTTCGAGACCCAGAAGGACTACGCCACCGCGGTGGCCTGCAGCTACTTGGCAGAAGTTTGCGAGCAACTGCTGCCGGAGCGTGAGCCCAACGATGCGCTGTTTCGCTTGCTGCTGGTGGCGCTGGAAAGTCTGCGGCTCACGGGACAGATCTGGCCGGCGTTAACTTACTACGACCTGTGGGTAGTGCGGCTGGCCGGGCTGCTGCCCTCCCTGGAACGCTGCACCGGTTGCGGGGCAGCGTTGGAGCCCGGCGCGACAGCCTTTTTCCAGGCTTACTCGCCGGGCCTGCACTGCGCGGCCTGCCGGCCCGGCGGGGCGCAAGAGCTGGCCCCGACTTCACGGGCCCTGGCCAGCGAGATGTTGCGGGTGTCGCTGGACCGACTGGGCCCCCGCGCCTGGCACAAGGGAGTGGCCGCCGACTTGCGTCACTTCCTCGAGCAGCGCATCGAAGCTCACGTCGAGCGCAGGCTCGTGACCCGCGTCGCGCTCGAGAAGATTGACGATTGAGGGATTGAGTGATTGACGATTGATCAATGGGCGGTTCGCAGTCCACAATCGTCAATGAGCCAATCGTCAATGAATCAATGACTCCATGAGCTTGAGTTTCCAGGACCTGATTTTTCAGCTCCAGAGATTCTGGGCCGATCAAGGGTGCGTCATCCAGACGCCTTACGACGTGGAGGTCGGCGCTGGCACGATGTGCCCGGAGACCTTCCTGCGGGTGCTGGGTCCGGAGCCCTACCGGGTGGCCTACGTGCAGCCGAGCCGGCGCCCTGCCGACGGACGCTACGGCGACAACCCCAACCGCCTCTACAAGCACTTGCAGCTTCAGGTGATCCTGAAGCCAACTCCGCCCGACGTCCAGGACCTGTACCTGAAGAGCCTGGAGCGAATCGGCATTCCCCTGCGGCATCACGACATCAAGTTCGAGGAGGACAACTGGGAGGCGCCCACCCTGGGGGCCTGGGGCATTGGCTGGCAGGTGATGCTGGACGGTCTGGAAATCACCCAGTTCACCTACTTCCAGCAATGCGGCGGCTTCGACCTGGACCCGGTGCCGGTGGAGCTGACTTACGGGCTGGAGCGCCTCGCCGCCTTCCTGCAGGACGTGGACAGCGT
>JAKZXP010000114.1:0-8339 GCA_047514915.1 Terriglobia bacterium | reverse complement strand
GACCCCGGCGGCCGGGTCCGGACAACACATCGTTTACGAAGGCATTGTCTCCCTAAAGGGAAAGACCATTGGGACTACGATCCTGATAGAAGCTTCCAGCAATGCGGGGGCGAATGCTGACTCTGAGACCACGGTGACCGGATGGATTCAGCGGCACGACTTTTTCCCCATCGACTCCGGCCACATCGACGCTGACCGGATCGTGTTCACTTCCGGCGGCAACCACTACACCATCAACCGGCGCACCAACCGCATCAGCTATTCCGGACCGGACGGCAGCGGCAACAGACGGGTGGCGGAGATGACCTACATCAGCGGGCGCGTCTATCGCGTGACCGAGCCCGCCCGCGGCCAGCGGGAGATCACGCTGGAGACGGATCGGGGGAAAAAAGAATACCTGGTGGGCGCGCCTTCGGTGTGGAAGCGGGCCGGTCCGCCAATCGACAACTTTCCCCGGCTGGAAGAGGTGGTGGGCAAGACGGTTGGCGCCTGGCTTGCCAAGAGCGGTGGTACCCACTACCTAGCGGTCCTGGAAGAACCTGAAGGCATGGACCTGCAGAAAAAGCGCCCCAAGAAAAAAAAAGAAAAAGAAATAGGTCAAGGGGCTGGCATTCCCGCGCGGCTACTTTGCCCCAGCGTAGTTCTCCGCAACCTGATCCCAGTTGACGAGGTTCCACCAGGCCTCGACGTATTCCGGCCGACGGTTCTGGTACTTGAGGTAGTAGGCGTGTTCCCAAACATCGAGACCCAGGATAGGTGTCCCCCCCTCCATCAAAGGGCTGTCTTGGTTTGGCGTGGAACCTACGACCAGCTTGCCACCCGACAGGTGCAGCCACGCCCAACCCGAACCAAAGCGAGTTTTGGCCGCTCCAGCAAACTTCTCTTTGAAGGCTGCAAAGGAACCGAAGGTGGACTTGATGGCCTGGGCTAAGTCGCCTTTGGGCTCACCTCCCCCGCCCTTCTTCATGACCGCCCAGAAGAGCGAGTGGTTGTAATGACCACCCCCGTTGTTGCGGACGGCGGTGCGGATCCCCTCAGGCACCTTGTTCAGATCAGCAACCAGCTGGCCGATGGATTTCTTCTGCAGTTCCGACTGAGGCTCAAGAGCTGCGTTCACATTGCTCACATAAGTCGCGTGGTGCTTCCCGTGATGGATTTCCATCGTCCTGGCATCGATGTATGGTTCCAGCGCGTCGAACGCGTACGGAAGCTCTGGGAGTTTATAGGACATTCGGGTCTCCTTTCGGCATACTCCTGTAATGGCGATCCTTTGGGACAGGACCTGTAATGGCGGTCCCTTGGGACAGGAAAGGATACCGCAATATCCTGAAGAATACCGCAAGATCTTGAAGCGACTCAGCGATTGGGAAGACGTCTGCCTCCTTCTTGAACTATGTCTTGTCCTGACGGGCCGCACTTACCGCTGTGGGTGCGCTGGCCTGCGGGGCAGAGTACAATGTCCTCTTACCATGTCGCTCGTACTTCCGAATCAGGCGGAACCGCCTCTGGTGCTGGCACTGGACGTAGGCACCTCCTCGGCCCGCGGGCTGCTCTATGACCGGCTGGGACGCGCGCTGGAGGGGCTTTCCGCAAGACAGGAATACCAGGTTCGAACCAGCGCAGAAGGGGCTGCAGAACTGGATGCCGACCAGCTGCTGGAGAGCATCTGCAGCCTGATGGATGAGCTGCTGGAGCGCGGGGCCGCGGCGGTAGCCAACCACGGCGTCGCCGCCGTGGCGCTTTGCACCTTCTGGCACAGCATGGTGGGAGTAGGCGCGGAGGGCCGGGCCATTACGCCGGTCTATACCTGGGCCGATGCGCGCAGCAGTCAGGCGGCGGAACGGCTCAAGCAACGACTGGATGCGCAGGCCGTGCACGCCCGCACCGGCGCCGTGCTGCACTCCAGCTATTTCCCGGCTCGCCTGGCATGGCTGGGAGAGACGCAGCCAGAACTCTTTCGCCGAGTGGCCCGCTGGATGTCGCCTGGGGAGTACTTGCACTGGCGGCTGTTTGGGCGTTCGCTGTGCAGCGTCTCGATGGCGTCCGGTACCGGCCTCTTCTGCCAGAATGAATGCCGCTGGGACGAGGAATTGTTGGCGGCACTGCCGGCGCGGGTCGAGCAGCTTTCCCCACCGGTGGAACTCGATACGCGGCTGGAAGGCCTCTGTCCACCCTACGCCCGGCGCTGGCCTGCGCTGGCCCGCGCACCCTGGTTTCCGGCGCTGGGAGACGGTGCCTGCAACAATATCGGCAGCGGCTGTACGACTCCGGACCGTGCGGCTTTGATGGTAGGCACATCCGGAGCTATGCGCGTAGTTTGGGAGACGGCGCGGGTTGAGATTCCTGCGGGCCTGTGGTGCTACCGCGCAGACGGCCGGCGATTTGTCCTGGGTGGCGCGCTCACCGGTGGAGGAGATGTGTTTGCCTGGTTGCGCGGCCTGCTGGCCTTCAACGGCGCGAGCAATGAGGCGCTGGAGCGCTCCCTCGCCGAGCTCGGTCCCGACGACCATCACCTTACCTTTCTGCCGTTCCCCTCTGGCGAGCGCAGCCCAGGCTGGGCAGGCCATGCCCGCGCGGCCATTACCGGGCTGACTTTCCACACCCAGCCTATTAACATCTTGCGGGCCGGTCTGGAGGCCGTGGCCTACCGATTCGCCTTGGTGGCCGAGCAGATGCAGCAACACCTGCCGCCGGCACGGGAAATTGTCGCCTCGGGCAGCGCGCTGCGGGCATCGCCCGCCTGGACCCAAATGATGGCCGACGTGCTCGGCCGTCCCGTAACCATTTCCGACGAACCGGAAGCTTCCAGCCGCGGCGCCGCTCTACTGGCGCTGGAATCCCTCGGCTTGCTGACTAGCCTGGAAGACGCTCCGGCCGCCCAAGGCCGCGTTTTCGAACCCGACCCCGGACGTTCGGCCCGCTACGGTGAAGGGCTGGAACGACAGAAGCGCTTGTACACCGTGTTGATCGAGGAAGGAAAGGGCAAGCTATGAATCCGCTGGTAGAACTACACAAGTTCGGTCACAGCTTTTGGTACGACAACATCCACCGGCGAATGCTGGCTTCGGGCGAGCTGAAGCGCATGATTGACGAGGACGGTCTGCGAGGGATGACCTCGAACCCCACGATTTTTGAGAAGGCCATTGCCGGCAGCGCCGACTACGACGATGCCATTCGCGAGCTGGTGGGCCGCGGGCTTGAGGTGCCTGAGATTTACGAAGCGCTGGCCGTCGCCGACATCCAGGCGGCCGCTGACGTGTTCCGCCCCCTCTACAACCGGGAGAACGGGAACGACGGGTACGTCTGCCTGGAGGTCTCCCCGAAGCTGGCGCACGATACCCAGGCGACCATTGCCGAAGCCGTGCACTTGTGGAACAGCGTCGAGCGCCCCAACCTGATGATTAAGGTTCCGGCGACGCCTGCGGGCATCCCTGCGATTGAACATCTGATCGCGGCCGGCCTGAACATCAACGTGACTTTGATGTTTGCCAGTGAGACTTACGAGCAGGTGGCCGCAGCCTACATCCGCGGCCTGGAGCAACGCGTGCGGGAAGGGCGCGGCGTCAGACAGATCGCCTCGGTCGCCAGCCTGTTTGTCAGCCGGGTGGATACGGCCGTGGACAAGATTCTGGAGAAGACAGGAGCCCCGCAGGAGCTGCTCGGCAAGGCGGCCATCGCCAATTCCCGGCTGCTTTACCAGAGCTACAAGGAGATTTTCCACGGCCCGCGCTTTGCCGCCCTGCGCGCCAGCAGCGCGCGGACTCAGCGCCTGCTTTGGGGCTCCACCAGCACCAAGAACCCGAACTACAGCGACGTGATGTACGTTGAAGCCCTGATTGGTCCGGAGACAGTGGACACTATGCCCGACGCCTCCGTCGACGCCTTCCGCGATCATGGCCAGGCGCGAGCTACGCTGGAGGAAGGCGTGGAGGAAGCGCGTCGTACCTTCGAGCGTCTGGCCCAGGCGGGTGTGGATGTCCCGGCGGTGATGCAGCAGCTTCAGGACGACGGCGTAAAACTGTTTGTCAACTCCTTCGACAAGCTGATGCAGTCGCTGGCGTCGAAGCGGGAGGCCCTCCTGGGCGCCGCGTCCAGCGCGAGCGCTGGGCGCTAGCGGAACGCAGTGTCCAGCCGTCTCGAAGGCAGCAGGCGGTCACGAGCCAACCGCGAGGGCCAACCGCGAGGATAGACATGGAATGGAACCGACAATGGTAGGACCGGACTCTAGTCTCGGGTACGGGAAATCGCCGCATTGAGTGATCTGCACATCTTCGCCGATTCTGATGGCCTGTGCCGTGAGGCGGCCGAGCGCATCCTGCGGGCTGGACAGAAGGCCGTGGCAGACGAGGGGCGCTTCGCTCTGCTGCTGTCGGGTGGTCAGACTCCCCGGCGGCTGTACGCCCTGTTGGGCTCGGCGGAGTATCGCGATCGCCTGGACTGGACCCGCACACACCTGTTCTGGGGAGATGAGCGCGCGGTTCCGATAGCGGACCCACGGAGCAATTACCGGATGGTGGCTGAGACGCTGTTGTCCCGGATCGTGATTCCTGAGGACCACATCCATCGGATTCGGACCGAGTTGCCGCCGGAGGAGGCGGCCGTCAGCTATGAGCGTGAACTGCGGGAGTTCTTCGCAGGTCCTCCATGCTTTCAACTGGGCTTTCATCTGGCCCTGCTCGGAATGGGTGCGGATGGCCATACGGCCTCGCTGTTCCCAGGTTCCCACGCGCTGCGCGAACAGAAGCGCCTGGTGGTTACTACCGCGAAGGGAAGCATTGAGCGTATCAGCCTCACACTAGCCGCGCTGAATGCCGCTCGTGAGGTCTTATTCCTGGTGACCGGGACAGCCAAGGCGCGAGTGTTGGCAGCGGCGCTGGAAGGCCCTCTGGATTCCGAACTGCCGGCGGCGCTGGTGCGGCCTGCGTCAGGCCAGGTGGTGTGGCTGGTGGACCGGGCCGCGGCCGCCGTTCTACAACAACAACCCCAGGAACTATGAGAAAAACCTCCGCTGAGCTGAAGAAGCGGGCCAAACGGATCCGCCTGCTGCTGATGGACGTGGATGGTGTGTTGACCGATGGCCTTCTGTACTATGTCCCGGACGGGCGCGGCGGCGTGGTGGAAAGCAAGGCGTTCGACAGCCAGGATGGGTTGGCGATGCGCTGGGTCCAGGAACTCGCCGGCGTCCGGATCGGCTGGATCAGCGGCCGGCAGTCGCCTGGAGTCTGCGAGCGGGCGCGCAACCTTCAGATCGCCTACCTCTATCAGGACTGCCTGAGCAAACTTGGTCCCTTCCGCGAAATCCTCCAAGATTGCGGCGTAGCGGAAGAGAACGTCTGCTTCATCGGTGACGACCTGACCGATGCTCCCATCCTGCTGCGTGTGGGGTTGCCGGTGGCCGTCGCCAATGCGCGCCCGGAGATCAAACGGTGCGCCCGCTACATCACGCGCGCCGAAGGCGGCCGGGGCGCCGTGCGGGAAGTTGTGGAGCTGCTGTTGCGCGCCCAGGGCAAGTGGAACGTCGTGCTGGAAAAGTATAGTCTCCTACCCGGCCGTCGCTAGGAATCAGGCGCCAGCCTCAGCTACAATCTTTGTCCGGAAGAAATGTCCAAGATCGCAACCCGTTCAGCGAAAGCCGATCTGGCCAGGGTTGGGTTAGCTACCCAGAAGCACGCGGACCTGATTTTGAAGAGTCCACAGGTCATTCCCTACCTTTCATGAAGCGCATCGCCATCACTGCCCTGTTGTGTGTGGCGTGTGCCGCGGCGGCGAGCCTAGCAGCCGAGCGCAGCCGCTCGCTGGACGGGGAATGGGAGTTCCGCACCAACATAGGCGCCTGGCGCACCGCCAGGGTGCCGCTGCCCATCCAGGCCCAGTTCGAGGACCTGCGGGACTTCTCCGGCGTGGCCTGGTACCGCAAGCGCTTTGTCGCTCCCGGTTCCGCGCGCGGGCGGACGGTGCTGCTGAAGTTTGGGGCGGTGGACTACAAGGCCGTGGTGCTGGTCAACGGCCGGGAGGCTGGCCGGCACGAGGGCGGCTACCTACCTTTCAGCCTCGATATCGGGCATCTGCTCCAGCCCGGCGAGAACGAGATTCTGGTGCGCGTGGAGGACCCTGGCTCGCAGCCCGAGATTCCGCACGGCAAGCAGAACTGGTACCTGCAGGTCAGCGGCTTGTGGCAGAGCGTGACCTGGGAGCTGCGCCCTCGCGACCGAATTGAGTCGTTTCGGATCACGGCTGGTGCTGACGGGTCCTTCCGGGCGGAGGTCCGGCCCGCAGGCAAAACGCGCCTGGAGATCCGCGATCCCGCGGGCCGGGTCGTGCACCGCGGCGACCTGGAAGGAAAGCTGAAAAAACCACGGCTTTGGTCGCCGGCTTCTCCTGAGCTGTACACAGCCCGCGTCCGCCGGGGACGCGACAACGTGGAGACTCGCTTCGGCTTTCGTACCTTTGAAAAACGGGAGGGGAAGTTTTACCTGAACGGCGAGCCGTTCTACATCCGCGGCGCGCTGGACCAGGGGTTTTACCCCGAAGGCATCTATACCCCACCGTCCAAGGAGTTCCTGCTGAAGCAGTTCCACAAAGCGCGCCAGCTCGGCTTGAACCTGCTGCGCTGTCAGCTCAAGGTGCCCGATCCGCGCTACCTCGAAGCAGCCGACGAAGCCGGGCTGTTGGTCTGGTATGAGATCCCCAACTTCGATCGGCTCACTGAGGTCTCGCGCCTGCGGGCCGAGGAGACGTTGCGCGGGATGCTGGAGCGTGATGCCAACCACCCCAGCTTGGTCATCGTCAGCCTGTTCAATGAGAGCTGGGGGATTGACCTGGGGCGCGCCGACCAGCGCGCCTTCCTGTCCGGCTTTGTCGGACGCGCCCGCAAGCTGGCCGCCCCGATTCTGGTGGTGGACAACAGTCCCTGCTGCTCCAATTTTCACCTGGACACCGATATCGCCGATTTTCACCGCTACAACTCCATCCCTGACCAGGCCGCCATGTTCGGGGCCTGGGTGAAGCAGTATGGGAGTCGTCCCAAGTGGCTGTACAGTTCGCACGCGGACGCGCGCGGTGCATCTTCCGATGGCGGAGGGGACGACGCGCCTCTGGTGGTTTCCGAGTTCGGCAGCTGGGGGTTGCCGCGGCTGCCAGACAAGCCGCCCTGGTGGTTTTCGCGCGGCCGGCCCGGCTCTCAGCAGGCCATCACGGTCCCGGCTGGCGTCGAGGAACGCTTCCGCCAGTGGAAGCTTGACGCGGTCTTCAAGGATTACGCAGCGCTGGTAGAAGCCACGCAATTGCACCAATGGAGTTCCCTCAAGCATCAAATCGAGGTCATCCGCGCCGAGCCGGCCATCCAGGGCTACGTGATCTCCCAGTTCACCGACGTGAATTGGGAAGCGAATGGCCTGCTGGACATGGACCGCAATCCGAAGGTGTTCGGCGCCGTCTCGGCTGACTTGCAGGCCGATGACCTGATCCTGCCTGGCATCGCCCCGCGCAATGTTTTCGCGGGCGACGAAATCCGGATCCCCGTGAGCTTCTCGCACTACTCGGCGTCACCAACGGCTGGCACCGTGCTCATTTGGGAGCTGGAAGGCACCGAGCAGGGCGGCTTCCTCCCGCTACCCGAGATCGCACGAGGGGAAGTGAAACCGGTAGGCGAAATCACCGTCAAGATCCCGCAGATCCACACGCCGGGCAGGTTCTTGCTGAAGCTGAATGCCGAAACCGGAGTTCGCAATTCTCTGGAGCTATTTGCCTACCCTACGCCCGTGGAGCCGAGGGAAGTATATGTCCACGATCCCGGCAAACGCTTGGCGCTGCCGGGCGCCAAACCCCTGGCCGAGGCGCCTCCGGGCCGGGCGGTGGTGACCACGGTGTTCGATGCTCAAGTGCGGCAGTACGTGGCCGCCGGCGGGAAGGCGCTGGTGCTGGCCGAGCACCCCGAGGCATTGCCAGCGTTGCCTGCGCTGAAACTTGAGCCGCGGCACGGCACCCCACGCGAGGGCAAGAGGATCACCAACTTCAACTGGTACCGCAAGTACTCGCCGCTGTTTGCCGGAGCGCCCGGCAACGGGCTTTTAGGTTGGGAAGCAGCTCAGGCCACGCCCGAGCTGGTTCTTGTTGACGTTCCCGCTTCAGCCGCCCGGGACGTGTTGGCGGGCATGTTTGTCGGGTGGATCCACTTGCCTGCGGCTTACGTGGTCCAGGCGCGCCTGGGCCAGGGAGCGGTGTTGATCTCCACTTTCCGGCTCACCGGCAACTACGGCCGCGATCCGTTCTCCACCCTGCTGCTCCACAACGCCCTCCGCTACCTCGACTCCCCATCCTTTGCACCTGAACTCCAACTC
>JAKZXP010000113.1:0-4077 GCA_047514915.1 Terriglobia bacterium | reverse complement strand
TTCTTGGCTTCCGCCTCACTGGCTTCTTTGCCGGCCTGGGTAGAACAGCTGATCGCCGAGAGCACCGGCAAGGAGGGTAAAGGCATTCTCCCGGTCGCTGACGAACCAGCGCGTCCCGCGGAAGGCTACGACACAGACCGGCTCTTCGTTCACCTGTCCAGGGATGGGCCTAAGGATGGGCCTAGGGATGGAGAAGAAGACTCCGAGCTGGAGACACAAGTGGCGGCGCTGGAAGCTGCGGGCCATCCGGTGATTCGCCTGAGCCTCTCTGAGATGGTGGATCTGGGCCAGGAGTTTTTCCGCTGGGAAGTGGCCATTGCGGCCGCGGGCGCCGTTCTCGGGATCCACCCGTTCAACCAGCCGGATGTTCAGTTGGCCAAGGAACTGGCCCGGCAGGCAATGGGACAGGCAAAAGGCAAGACGAAAGGATCGCGCAATGGAGCGAAGCCGATATCGGCGGCACGGCGAAAACAGCTGGCTCAAGCTGTGGAGAGCTGGCTGGCTGGCGCCGGACCCGGAGACTACATCGCGCTCCAGGCCTACCTGGCGCCGGCGGCCGAGGTCACAACGGCTCTGCAGGAAATTCGTCGAGCGCTGGGGAGCCGCCTGAAGGCTCCCACGACATTAGGGTACGGGCCGCGCTTCTTGCACTCCACCGGCCAACTGCACAAGGGCGGGCCGAACACGGGCCTGTTCCTACAGCTGGTGGACAATCCGCAAGAGGACCTGGCGGTGCCCGAAACAGAGTACACGTTTGGAGCGCTGATTCAGGCCCAGGCCCTGGGCGATTTCCTGGCCCTGAAGCAGCGCGACAGGCGTGTACTGCGGATCAATCTGGGCAGTGATGTCGCGGGCGGGCTCAAGCGCCTGGCGGAAGTTCTGCATGGCTGAGATCACCACGCTGTTTTGGGATGTGGGCGGCGTGCTGCTGACCAATGGTTGGGACCGCGCGGCGCGCCGCCGGGCTGCCGAGCAGTTCCACTTGGACTGGGAAGAGTTTGAAGATCGGCATGACCTCGTGGTGACTGACTTCGAGAAAGGTCGCCTCACGCTCGATGAGTACTTGCAGCGAACTGTCTTTTATCGGTCGCGCTCGTTTAGCCAGGACGACTTCAAGGCCTCTATATTTACTCAATCGCAGCCGCTGCCCGAGGTGCTGGCGCTGGTGGAGCGATTGGCGAATTCCAGGAAGTATCTGATGGCCACGCTGAACAACGAGTCCTTGGAGTTGAACCTCTACCGCATCCAACAGTTTCGGTTGCGCGACTACTTCGATGCCTTTTTCAGCTCTTGCTTTCTGGGTGTGAAAAAACCGGATCACGGGATCTATCGCCTGGCCTCGCAAATTACCCAGCGGGCGCTGGAAGAATGTCTCTTTATTGACGACCGCGCGTTGAACCTGGAGTGCGCGCAGCTTCTGGGCATGCGGACCGTTCACTATCAAGATCCAGCGCAGTTGCGCCGGGAGCTTCGGCACCACGGCGTAGAGGTTTGACTCTGGGATGACCAGGAGGGATGCCATGGAATTGGGGATGATTGGGCTGGGCCGTATGGGTGGAAATATGGCCGAGCGGCTCTTGCGCGGCGGACACCGCGTGGTGGGCTACGCGCGGGATTCAGTGGCGGTCCGTCGAGTGGAGGAGAAAGGCGCGGTCGGCGCCAACTCGCTGCCGAATCTTGTGGAGCAACTCAAGCCGCCGCGGGTGGTCTGGCTGATGATCCCGGCCGGCAACCCGGTGGATGAAACGATCGAGGCTTTGGTGCCTCTCTTGAAGCGAGATGACGTAATCGTGGATGGTGGCAATTCCAACTACAAGGACACGATGCGACGCGCTGCGGCGGTCAAAGAGAAAGGGCTGCAATTTGTGGATTCCGGCACCAGCGGCGGCGTGTGGGGTCTTCAAGAGGGCTATAGCATGATGATCGGCGGCGAGGCGCAGGTTGTCCAGCGCCTCTCGCCCATCTTCCGGACTCTGGCGCCGTCTGCGGACAAGGGCTGGGGACACGTGGGTCCGAGCGGCGCCGGGCACTTCGTCAAGATGGTTCACAACGGCATTGAATATGGCCTGATGCAAGCCTATGCCGAAGGGTTTGCCCTGATGCAGAGCAAGAGCGAATTCGGCTTGAACCTGCAGAGGATCGCCGAAATCTGGCGGTACGGGAGCGTAGTGCGGTCCTGGTTACTCGACCTGACGGCACAGGCTCTCAGCGAGAACCCAACGCTGGAAGGCATTGCTCCCTATGTGGCCGACTCTGGGGAAGGCCGCTGGACGGTTCTGGAGGGAATCGAGCTGGGTTGCTCCATTCCGGTCATCACTCTGGCCTTGCAGCGCCGCTTCCGCTCGAGGGAAACCGAACCGTTTGCGGACAAACTCCTCGCCGTCATGCGCGAGCAATTCGGCGGTCATGCGGTGAAGCGAGACACATGAGATGACCGGGCTTCCCAATCCTCGCACAGACGCCCATTTGTTCGTGGTCTTCGGCGCGACCGGCGACCTGATGCGCCGCAAACTCCTGCCCTCGCTCTATCGCCTGGCCACCAGCGGGCAGCTCAATCGCTGCCTGATTCTGGGTGTGGCCCGGAAAAGCGAGCCGGGTGAGGCCGGCTTCCGGGCGCTGGCGCGGGAGGCATTGAAGGCTGAGGGCGTAGAAGCGGGGGAAAGCAGCCGTTGGTGCGATCAGTGTCTGTTCTACCAGCCGATTGGCAAAGGCACCCCGGAAGACTTCCGGGCTCTGGCCGGGCGCATTGCCGAGCTGGAGCAGGCACACGGCCTGCCGGGGAACCGGGTCTTCTATTTGGCGCTGTCACCAGCAACGTTCCCGGCTACGATCACGGGACTTGCCGATGCGGGGTTGAACCATAGTTCAGGCTGGACCCGTCTGGTAATCGAGAAACCTTTTGGGCGTGACCTCGTCTCTGCCCGGGAACTGAATGGCCTGGTTCATCGCCATTTTGAGGAATCGCAGGTCTATCGGATTGACCATTACCTGGGCAAGGAGACAGTACAGAACTTGCTTACTTTCCGCTTCGCCAATGCCCTCTTCGAACCCCTTTGGAACCGCGACCGGGTACACAGTGTAGAAATCACGGTGGCAGAAAGTTTAGGAGTCGAGAAGCGGGCTGACTACTACGAACAAGCCGGTGCTTTGCGCGACATGGTGCAGAATCACTTGACCCAGCTGTTAACGCTGACAGCCATGGAAGTTCCTGTGGCTTTTGACGCCGACTCCATCCGTGACGAAAAAGTTAAAGTGCTGCGATCGATTGAGCGTATCCGTCCGGAGAGCGTCGTCCTCGGTCAATACAGCCGAGGCAAACTGAACGGGACGGAGGTGCCGGCCTACCGGGAGGAGCCTGGAGTGGCCCTCGACTCGCAGACCGAAACGTTTGTGGCGGTCCGCCTGGAGATAGCGAACTGGCGCTGGCACGGCGTGCCGTTCTACCTGTCGACCGGCAAACGGTTGCCCCGCCGAGTGAGCCGGATTGCGGTCCGGTTCCGGTGTCCTCCAGTAACCTTCTTCCAACCCTTTGACTCGTGCAAGATCCACTCGAACGCTATAGTGATCACGCTGCAGCCTGAGGAGGGGTTCGACCTGCACTTCGAAGTGAAGACGCCGGGCCACCAACTAACGCTACAAACACAGCGTCTCCACTTCCGCTATGAGGAGGCTTTTGCTCCTCTTCCAGACGGATACGAGACGCTCCTGCTGGACATCCTCGCCGGTGACCAGACTCTGTTCGTGCGCGATGATGAAGTAGAAGCTTCCTGGCGCTTGTACACGCCTTTGCTCGAACAGCGTGGCCCTGTGCGCTCCTACGCAGCCGGTGGCTGGGGTCCGCCGGAAGCCGAGCAGCTGCTTGGCTCGAGCTAGACTGTTTTTATGGATTGTGTATCCCGTCAGGGCACGGCTTCAGCCGTGCCGAAAGGTTCTCCAGCCAAGTGCGCTTTAGCGCCTGAGGTGAGTCTTGAACTCTTCGTGTGCCAGCGATTCAACCCCGACCTCAGCGGCTGAAGCCGCTGCCGTGTCCGGGTGGCGGCACGGTTAAAACCGTGCCCTGACAAGAGCACAATATGG
>JAKZXP010000112.1:0-15311 GCA_047514915.1 Terriglobia bacterium | reverse complement strand
TGTTATGTGCGCCGGGGCGGTCGTGCAGGCGCGCTTGGCACGGTTGGTGTACGGCTGCGACGACCCCAAGGCCGGGGCCGTTCGGTCGCTCTACCAAGTGGCCGATGATGCCCGACTGAACCACCGGGCGGAGGTCACCGGCGGGGTGCTTGGCGCTGAATGCGCGGAGCTGATCCGCAGCTTTTTTCAGCAGAAACGCCTTTCCTGAACCGGACTGCCCGTTCCCGCCTTGCGGTGAGGTGCGAGAGTGGTTTAATCGGGCCGCCTCGAAAGCGGCTGTCCTGGTAGCCCCGGGACCGGGGGTTCGAATCCCTCCCTCACCGCCATCCTTCCAAATCTCTTCAGACCGATTTGCCTGTTAGACCAAAGTGCGGGGCGGCGGCGAGCAGGTGACGATCGTTGGTCCAGATCTCGGTGAAACCTGCCTCTTGAGCGCAGACTAAATGTACGGCATCTCCGGCCCGAAGGTGAAGCTCCCGAGGCACGGTTCCGACCCGTCGCTCCACTTGAAACAGCAAACGGTTGGAAACCGTTAAGAGATCCCAGACGCCTTTTTGGACGTCTTCCAAGAAACACCGGCGCTGCCCTGCCGCTTGCTCCGGAGTGAGGAACCCTTCGCGAACCTGCCGGTGAAAGGCACAGGCCAGCTCAGCAATGGCCCATGCTGAGGAGTAGAGCCCTGTTGCGCGTGTCACGAGCTTTCGTACTTTCTCACCGTCCGGCTCATTCAGGTAACACTTCGCGACATAGGCCGTGTCAAAGTACAGTCTCACGAGCGATCCTGTTCCAGAATGCGGCCCGTGTCCTTGACGCGGGGAAGCTTGGCAATGAGGGCCTCTCGATTAGGAAGGCGGCGCGTGGATGGCAAGACCTGGAACGGGCGCAGCTCGGCTACGGGGTTACCATTCTTTTCAATGACGAACACCTGTCCTTCAGCCACTTCCTTGAGGATGGCGCTTGTCTTCAAGTGCAAGTCGCGGACGCTGGCTTTCTTCATGTGTCACATTGTGACACAATTCGTCTGTCCAACTCAACACGGAGGCCGAATCCATGTCACTTACAACTCCACAAGCATTGCTCGACGCATTCTTTCACGCGTTCAACACGGGCGATCTCGATGCTACGCTGGCCCTCTACGAGCCCAATGCCGCGCTGGTTGCAGAGCCTGGCAAGACGGTGCAGGGCACGGCGGCCCTGCGCGAGGCACTGGGCGCCTTCCTGGGGATGAAGCCAAAGTTGACCCCAGAGAAAAGCGAATTGATCACGGCCGGCGACCTCGCGCTGTCGCTGGTCAAATGGACCTTGAACGGCACCGGGCCGGACGGCAAACCCCTAACCATGACCGGGACGAGCTCCGACGTTGCACGACGGCAACCGGATGGGACGTGGCAATTGGTGATCGACAACCCCTGGGGGACAGCCATCGTCGGCTAGCAGGGCGCTGAGAGGCGTTGGATTAAGCGCCCTGCTAGATGAAGAGTGTCAGACAGCCGGTCACCATGAGAGCGATTGCCCATACCAGATCGAGGTTCAGCCAGGCTTTGCGCAACAGAGCCAGCCCGAACTTTTCATAGACCAGCCAGGCAACCAACCCTGTGACCAGCAAATAGCCCAGAGTGTGAATGAGGGTCGCCAGCAGGATTGTCAGTGGATCTTGGAAAGCGCTCACCCCGAGATGACAGCTCCCGAGCAGGGAGTGTCCGGCGTGTTCTCCGGCAGGCATCGTGAGCAATACCGGGAGCACCATGAAGCCGGCCCCGTGCGCCGACGCCATCAGGAAAGACCAGATGGTGAGGTCGCGGAACCCCACTTGCATTCCGCCCCACCGGGGGTGACGACCGCGCAAAAGGCGATACAGGCCGAAGGCGAACAGAGTCAGAGCGACGGGAATCTTGAGGTAGGCCAGGGGCATGACCACCTGGACCAGCCCGGCGAGCATGACCACCAGACCGATCGCCACACCGTGGCCCAGGGCAATGGGGAGCAACGACCGTCCGACAGCCCGGCGGCTCCTCTCCTGCATCCCCAGTGCAACTGCGAACAGCCAGCCCATGCCCGGATTGACGCCGTGGTAGGCGCCCAGCAGAAACAAGGCGGGTCAGGCCCACGACGCCCCCTCGCTCATGGGTAGCAGTAAGAGTCCGAGGAAGCGTCGCCGCCTTCCAGGCGGACCTGATGGCTGCGCAACTCTTTGAACCCCAGGAAGAAGCGCTGGTCAATCTCCATGCCACCCTCCGGCTTGGCGTTCACCTTCACCATCCAGCTACGGATGCCTTCCGGATAGAACTGGTCATCGATGGTTGAGTAGAGGGAGTTGGTGAAGTAGATCCGCCGGCCATCCCGACTCACTTCGACCATCTGCGGCGCGCCATTTAGCGGCTGCTTGGGTTTTTTGGGGTGCGCTGCGTGCCGCACGATGCCACCCAGATGCACCGAGCCGGTCTTCTTGGGGTTGAACGGATCGGTCACGTCGAATTGGATAAGCTCACCCGTCCCCCAGCAAGCAACATAGAGGAAGCGATCGTCCAGAGAGAGGTCGATGTCGGTCACCAGCGGCGGCACAGCCTTGAAGTCTTTGAGCATCGGCGGCAGCTTGTCCGGATCGGCTGGCTCAGCCGGGATCTCGATCACCTTGCGGATGCCCCAATTGCCGTTCTCTCGGTTCCACAACCAGATTGACGATGAGAGATCCTTGAGCGAGATCACCACGCCCACAAACCCGTAAGCCTTGGTGGGGTCGTGAGCCGGCCGGAGTTCAAAGACCAGTTGGTGTTCCTTGCCCAAGTCCAGCACCTGGCGATGAGGCCGCTGGCGCAGGTCCCAGACGTGCATGGCGTGGCCGTAGCCGCCGTTGAGCAGAACCTCCGGTTGTAGTCCGTTTTCGAACGTCTTCGGCGTGCCCCACTCGCTGCTGACAATGGTGTCGTAGCCCAGATGCCACCAGAAATCGTAGGCCAGGTACTGAGGTCCGCGGTCCAGCTCCCACTAGCCGAGCACCTCGAAGTTGTTCTGGTCCATCATGAAGATGCCGCCAGGCCCGTCGCCAGTCGGCGAGCCGAGCGCGCTGACGTAGATACCCCAAGGGCCACAGTGAACCGTGTGCGGCCGGCTGTAGCCAGTGCGTGCCGCCAGGGTCTCTGCTTCAATCACCTTGACGATTTTCGGCTTCCGGGGGTTGGGCTTGGTGTCAATGACGTGAATCCGTGAAGAGCGAAGCCCGGGAACGAGCAAGTAGCGCCGCTCCAGGTGGGCATGCGGCGCGTAAGGGGACAGGCAGGCGCTGCAGGCGTTCCAGCCGAAGTGGTGGAGCTCATCGCCTGCGTTGGGCATCTCCACTTGGCCAACAACCTGGCTGTAGCTGGATGACTTAGGGTCGACATCCACCACCGCGATAGCGTCGTGCCGGCCTTTGTGCTTGGGATTGAGCAGGGCCAGATAGGCCAGCTTTTCCGCTGGCGCCTGCATCGCCATCTTGGGCGAGGGGTAAAAGGTTGGGTCAGGTTTCAAGAGTGCCATGGTTCGCTCTCCTTTTCCGGGATTTGCATTCGCTTTGCACGACGATCAGAAGCCCCCGCCTGGCCGATCAATCCCACCGCAACTAGGTGCACCTCACGCGAAATGAATGTAGAATAGTCAAGATGAGGTGCTTCTGGCGGCTGCCCTCCCTGCTGTGCCTCTGCGTAGCACTGGCTGCGGCGGCTGCGACGGCTGCGGCGCAAACGCCGCCCACAGAGGCGAAGCCGCCGACCACGGCGCCACCTTCAGAGAGCCCACAGCCAGACAGCCAACAGCCGATCCCCACCTTCCGCGGCGGAGTGACCGAGGTGATGGCTCCGGTCACCGTCACCGACGGGTACGACGAATTCGTACTGACCCTGAGGCCGGAGGACTTTCTGCTGTTCGACAATGAGATTCGCCAGCAGATCAAGGTGCAGTTGACCGAGATGCCGCTTTCAGTCGCCATCCTGCTTAGCGTCAGCTCTCGCGTGGAACCTTTGCTCCCCCAGGTGAAGAAGGCGGCACCGCTGTTCACCAATCTGCTGCTCGGGGAAAATGACGAGGCCGCCCTGATTAGGTTTGATCACCGGGTGGAGGTGGTTCAGAACTTTACTCGCGACCCGGAACGAGTGGAGAAAGTGTTCAAGGATCTGAAGCCGGGCAGCGGGCAGTCGCGGCTGACCGATGCGATGGTTCGCGCCCTGTCTATGCTCAGCACTCGTCCCAGCGGACGGCGCAAAGTGATTCTGGCTATTGCGGAAAGCCGCGACATGGGCAGTGAGGCGAACTTAGGGTTCGTGATGCAGGAGGCACAACGGGCCAATATCTCCATTTATGCTGTGGGACTCAGCACGGTCCGCGCCCAATTGACCCGGAAACCACCCCCACCTCCTCCCTCGCGCTTCCCGCCAGGGGCCACCGGCACCCTTCCCGGGATCCCGCCGACGCCCTCCATGGAACTGGCGACCGGCCCCACCGTCAACATTGGCAACCTGCTGGTGGAAGCCTTCCATGGCGTGAAGAACATCTTCTGGGATCACCCGTTGGAAGCATTTGCCAAATCGACTGGCGCGGTGCTCCTGGACGGGTTCTCCAGCCGTGCGGTGGAGCGAGCGGTGAGCAAGATTTCTCGAGAACTGCGCAGCCAGTACCTGATTACCTACCGCCCGAACAATCTCAACCAGGCCGGCTTTCACCACATCAGGGTGATCGTGGATCGGCCTGAAGTTAAGGTGCGCACCCGCCCGGGCTATTATTTTCCTGGCGGCAGCCGTCCCGAAGCACCTCCAGCCAAGACTTCCGCGCAGTTTAGCCCGTAGCTCGTGGCCTGTGGTTCGTAGCTTACACGCCGTGGGCGGTAGCTTGTGGCTTGTAGCTCTCCAGCAGGAGTTCCGTCGGGTGACTGCAAGCTATGAGCGGGCCGCTAGTTAGCTGTCCAGCCGCCGTCAATCACGATGTCGGTGCCGGTGATGAAGCTGGAAGCCTCGGAGGCCATGTACACGACCAGAGGGCCGATGTCGCCTCCCCGGCCCCAGCGCCCCAGCGGAATCTTGCTGACAAACTCCTGGTTCTTAACTGGGTCCTCCCGCAGCGGCTGGGTCATTTCAGTGACAAACGGGCCTGGGCTGATGCTGTTCACGGTGATGCCGTGTGGGGCTAACTCAAGAGCGAGCGACCGCGTCATCGCCACCAACCCCCCTTTACTGGCGCAGTAGGCGGTGCGTCCAGGCATTGCGATGTGAGCCATGATGGAGGCAATGTTCAGGATGCGCCCGTAAGACTGCCGGACCATTGGCGCCAAGAAGGCTTTCGCGCAAAGCATGGGGCCGAACAGGTTCGTGGCGATGACCGACCGCCACTCCTCGAAAGAAGATTCTCCGAGCGGCTTGCGACTGACGGTCCCGGCGTTGTTAATCAGGATGTCGGCGCGGCCAAATTCGTTCAGCACGCGGGCGGCCAGCGCTTCCACAACGGCCGGGTCCGCGACATCGGCCGCGCAGCAGAGGTGGTGCGCGCCGCCTGCCAGCTCGTCCGCCACACTTTCCAGCGCCTGGATGTCCCGGCTGACCAGCACCACCGAGGCGTTGGCTTCGGCCAGGGCTGCAGCCATAGCTTTGCCTAGCCCGCGGCTGGCCCCGGTCACCACCGCCACCCGCCCCTTCAGAGAAGAGCCTTCAGGAGTCATAGAGGGAACCCGACGAAGGAGGCACGCCCAGACTGCGTCCGCAATCATTCATATGCTAACGGAGCACGTGGAGGACAACTGTGGAGGACAGCTGCCCTCGTTGGTTTTTACAAAGTGGCTGCCGCTTCTACGCGAATCCCTTCGTCAATAATTCGTCAATCAAAAGAAACCGAACGTTTACTTCGAAATCTGAAATCCGGAGTGCGCATGAGTTCATGTCGGCCTTGTTGCCTCCAGGTGCTCGCCGGCGGTCCCGAATCCCGCTGCGAAGCATTCCCTTGTCCACTCCCCCGCCCTTTCCACTGCCCATTTCCCCGATTGTTGCGCCCGGCGGCATAGAGCGCGGCGCCGATCAGGGCGATGTCGGCGAGGCCCGCATCCCTGCCTGGATCGGAGGTCGGCGCGGCCGCCAGCAGCCGGTCCAGCAGGCCGGTATCCAGCTCGCCAGCCAGAAACTCCCGATTTTCCAGCAGGCGCTTGAAAAACGGAATGGTGGTCTTGATGCCAGCGATGAAATATTCGTCCAGGGCGCGGCGCATGCGCTGGATGGCTTCACCGCGGTCGCGGCCCCAGGTGATGAGCTTGGCGATGAGCGGGTCGTACTCGACCGGCACCGTCCAGCCGGGGTAAACGCCACTATCCTCGCGAACACCCGGCCCGCCCGGAGCGACCAGCTCGGTGATCGTGCCGGGCGAAGGAAAGAACTGATTGTCGGGGTCTTCGGCGTAAATCCGGCATTCGAGCGCCGCGCCATGCCGTCCGGCCAGCACCTGTTGCTGGGTAAACGGGAGCGGCTCGCCGGCCGCCACCGCCAGTTGCAGCTTCACTAGGTCCAGCCCGGTGACCATCTCGGTGACCGGGTGCTCCACCTGGAGCCGCGTGTTCATCTCAAGAAAATAAAAGTTGCAATTGCGGTCCACCAGGAATTCCACCGTGCCGGCGTTCCAGTAGCCGGCGGCACGCGCCGCCCGGACCGCCGCTTCTCCCATACGCCTGCGCAGCGGCTCGTCCACGAGCGGGGAGGGGGATTCCTCCACCAGCTTCTGGTGGCGGCGCTGGATGGAGCACTCGCGCTCGCCCAAATGGACGAGGTTGCTGTGTAGGTCGCCCAGCACCTGAATTTCGATGTGGCGTGGCCGTTCCAGGTACTTCTCCAGGTACAACTCTGAGTCGTTGAAGGCGTTCAACGCTTCCGAGCGCGCATCGCGGAAGGCAGCGGGCAATTCGGCAGCGTCTTGAACCAGACGCATGCCCTTGCCGCCGCCGCCGCCCGCAGCTTTCACCATCACCGGGTAGCCCAGCTCGGCAGCTACGCCCGCCGCCTGCTCGGTGGATTCCACGCTGGACTGGGTGCCGGGCACCACCGGGACGCCGGCAGCCTTCATCGCCTGCCGTGCGCGCGTCTTGGAGCCCATCAGATCCATGGCCGCCGCGCTGGGTCCAACCAGCGCGATGTCGCTCGCCTCGCAGGCTCGCGCCAGCTCCGGATTCTCGGCCAGGAATCCGTAACCGGGATGGACGGCCTCGGCGCCGGAGCGCTTGGCTATCTCCAGGATGCGGTCAATGCGCAAATAGCTTTCCGGGGCCGGGGCCGGGCCGATGGGGTAGGCCTCGTCGGCCCGCAGCACGTGAAGCGACGCGCGGTCCACTTCCGAGTAGACGGCTACGGTTGCGATACCCATCTCCCGGCAGGCGCGGAGGATGCGCACCGCGATTTCGCCGCGATTGGCAATTAGAATTTTTCGGAACACCCGGCCGCTCAGTCTACAGCTATAGATTCTGCAAAAGAATGGAAATCTGGGAGTGGAAGGCTGTCGTCAGCAACCGGCCTGTCTATACTTGACCATGGTCTGTGACCATGGTATCATAAAGCAATGGAACAGATTGCCATTTCCAAGTTCAAGGGCACCTGCCTGGCCGTCCTGGAAAGGGTTCGCAGGACCGGCAAACCGGTCCTGGTGACCCGCTTTGGCGTGCCGGTCGCGCAGGTGCTCCCACCCCCGCCTCAGCCTCGACCCAAACGCTGGCTCGGCTCGATGCAGGGCACAGTCCAGATTCTCGGCGACATCATTTCCCCAGCCACGGACGAGGACGAGTGGGAGGTCCTACGTTCGTGAAGCTTCTGTTGGACACTCACATTTGGCTGTGGAGCGTCGGTGAACCCAGGAGACTGGCCCGTGGCGTGGCGAACGCGATGGAAAGCAATGAAAACGAGCTGTGGCTCTCTCCGCTCAGCGTGTGGGAAGTGCTAGTGCTTGTGGAGAAGGGGCGCGTCACGTTGGAGCCGGGGCCGGATGCCTGGTTCCGTCGCGCATTCCAGCTCCTGCCGCTGAAGGAGGCGCCGCTCACTCACGAAGTCGCCTTGGAGACATGCAAAATTCAGCTCCCGGACCGAGACCCAGTAGACCGCCTTCTGGCCGCCACAGCCCGGGTCTTCGAGCTGACCTTGGTCACCGCCGACGAACGCCTCATTCGAGCCAAAGGCCTCCCCACCCTTGCCAACCGCTAGCCCGATGGGCCGTTTTGTCGGCACCACGGGCCGTATAAAGTAACGTCATGTCCAACTCGGTCAATGCCCGTTTTGAAACAGGTTGGCTAATGGTTCGCAGAACCTCGACCTCGGGACACTTGGCACTTCGCACGTCCGACAATCTTTGATACGTTAAGAAGTCAACCGTTTACACACAAATTAGCATGGCGACGATCAAGGTTACTCTCCCCGACGGCAAGGGGCAGGAATACGCGAAGGGCACCACCTCCCTCGAGGTAGCCCGCTCGCTGGGCCCGCGCCTGGCCCAGGCCGCGCTGGTAGCCCAGGTCAACGGGAATCTGGTAGAGCTGAAGCGCCCGTTGGAGCAGGATACCCAGCTTCGCATCCTGACCCAAAAAGACCCGGAGGCGCTGGAAGTCTACCGCCACTCGAGTTCCCACCTGCTGGCCGCTGCCGTGCTGGAACTGTTCCCGGAAACAAAACTGGGCATCGGCCCGCCCACCGACACCGGATTCTTCTACGATTTCCAGCGCTCCGAGCGCTTCACTGATAAGGACTTGGAGCGGATCGAGAAGAAGATGCAGGAACTGGTCGAGAAGGATCTCCCCTACGACCGGTTGCTATTTCCCAAGCAAGAGGGTCTGAAGGAATTTGCAGGGATGGGCGAGCAGATGAAGTGCGAGCTGATCAACGAGAAGGCGGAAGATGTGTTTTCCTGCTACACGTTGGGGCCGAACTTCATTGATTTCTGCCGCGGGCCGCACATTCCCTCCACCGGCAAGATCAAGGCCTTCAAGCTGCTGTCCATTGCCGGCGCCTACTGGAAGGGCAACGAGCGCAATCCGCAGATGCAGCGAATCTACGGGACCAGCTTCTACACCCGCAAGGAGCTGGAAGAGTATCTGGCCAGGCTGGAGGAGGCCCGCCGGCGAGACCACCGCAAGCTGGGACGCGAGCTGGACCTGTTCAGCATCCAGGAGGCCGCTGGGCCGGGGCTGATCTTCTGGCATCCCAAGGGCAGCCTGGTGCGCAAGATCATGGAAGATTGGATGCGGGACGAGTACCTGAAGCGCGGCTACGACCTGGTGTACTCGCCGCACGTCGCCCGGCTGGACCTGTGGAAGAAGAGCGGGCATACCAACTTCTACGCCCAGAACATGTTCGTCCCCATGGAGCTGGAAGACGCTGAGTACCAGCTCAAGCCGATGAACTGCCCCTTCCACATCCTCATCTACCAGGATCGCCTGCGCAGTTACCGCGAGTTGCCGATCCGGTTCGGCGAGCTGGGAACAGTCTACCGCTACGAGCGCAGCGGGGTGATGCACGGTCTGCTCCGCGCCCGCGGCTTCACCCAGGACGACGCGCACATCTTCTGCACCCCGGAGCAGATCAAAGACGAGGTGGTGGGTTGCCTGGATTTCGCGCTCCACGTGTTCCACACCTACGGCTTCGAGCGCTATCAGGTGGAGCTGTCCACCTGGGATGACGGCGCCTCGGGCAAGTACGACGGCACCCCCGAGCAGTGGCGCCTGGCGGAAACCGCCTTGCGCCAGGCGCTGGAGGAGCGCAGCATCCCCGTCCAGATCATGCATGACGAGGCCGCCTTCTACGGTCCCAAGATTGACCTGAAGCTGCTGGACGCGCTGGGCCGGCCGTGGCAGCTCAGCACCATCCAGTTTGACTTTACGCTGCCCCGCCGCTTCGGGCTCGAGTACATCGCTGAGGATGGCAAGCCGCACCAGCCGCTAATGGTCCACCGTGCCCTGTACGGGGCGGTGGAGCGCTTTTTCGGCGTGCTGCTGGAACACTACGCCGGCGCCTTCCCGCTGTGGCTGGCCCCGTTGCAGGCCGTGGTGCTGCCCATCAGTGACCGGCACCACGACTACGGCCGGCGGGTGGCGGCCCGCCTGAAGGAGGCTGGGCTGCGCGCCCGTCCCGATGAGCGAAACGAGAAGGTGAGCTTCAAGATTCGGGAGGCGCAACTGCAGAAGGTCCCTTATATGCTGGTGGTGGGCGACCGCGAGACGCAGGAGGGCACCATCAGCGTCCGCAACCGGCGGCACGGCGACCTGGGCAGCCGCAGCCTGGAGCAGTTCATCGCCGAGACGCAGGAGCTGGTCGAGCGCAAGGTCCCCGCAGAATGAAAACGCCCGCCGGATGAAAATACTGGATGAAAACACCGGTGAAAACACAGAAGAAAACAACTGTTGCCCGCCCCGCCCAGCGAAGTCGCGCTATGCTATACTCAGGGCTCTCTTGGAAGCGGCCGCGGCGTGCCCGGCCAATGAAGTAATCCCTGTTTCCGCGGTTTAGCAGAGGAGGATTCTTATCGCCCAACGACCGAACCGTATTAACGAGCGAATCCGCGCCCGCGAGGTACGCGTCATTTCCGATCCCGGGGAGCAGTTGGGCATCATGCCTCCCATCGAGGCAATCAAGATCGCCCGCCAGCAGCGCCTGGATCTGGTAGAGATTTCGGCCACAGCGCAGCCGCCCGTGTGCAAGATCATGGACCACGGCAAGTTCCTCTACCAGGAGAGCAAGCGCCAGCACGAGGCTCGCAAGCGCCAGCATCACGTGGTGGTCAAGGAAGTCAAGTTCCGACCCAACGTGGATGAGCACGATTACCAGTTCAAGAAGAATCATGTCGCGCGTTTTCTCACGGAAGGGGACAAGGTCAAGGTGGTCATCGTGTTTCGCGGCCGCGAGATCACCCACTCCAACCTCGGACGGCAGGTGTTGGAGCGCTTGATTCAGGACATCGCGGGCCTGGGCATGGTCGAGAGTCGCGGGCGCATGGAAGGGCATACCATCATCGCGATTCTGGCCCCGAAAAAGCAGGCGCAGCAGTCCCGGCCGCAATCCTCCGCGTCTGCCGGGCCAGGTTAAGAGTTAACAGGTTAAGAGTTAAACAGTTTGAGTGAAGAGTTATGAGTGAAGGCGGGCTCGGCACGCCATCGGGTTTCACTCATTGCTCGTTGAACTCATCACCCTAACCGATTGAGGTGTGTAGGTGCCGAAACTGAAATCGCATCGGGGCGCTCGTAAGCGCTTCAAGAAGACTGCAACCGGGAAGATCGTGCGGCGTCACGCCTTTGCGCGTCATATCTTGAGCAAGAAATCGCGCAAGCGGAAGCGCAAGCTGGGAACGGCAGTGGTGGTCGAAGGAAAAGAGGCCAAACGCGTAGCGCGCATGCTTGGGTAGTAGACAGCCAAAAGGAGCAACCCAGTGCCCAGAGTCAAAAGAGGAAGCAAGCGCCGGCAGAGGCGCAAGAAGATCCTCGAGCGGGCCTCCGGATATTTCCTCACGAAGTCCAAACTCTTCAGGGCGGCACGGCTGCAGGTGGAGAAGGGACTGCGGTATGCGTACCGGGACCGCCGCCAGCGGAAGAGGCAATTCCGCTCCTTGTGGATCGTCCGCATTGGAGCCGCCGCCCGCCAGCATCAGCTCACCTATAACCAGTTCATCCACGGCCTGAAGCTGGCCGAGGTGGAACTGGATCGCAAGATTCTGGCCGACCTGGCAGTCCGGGATGCTCCCGCCTTTGCCACGCTGGCCGAGCAAGCCCGTACTGCTCTGGAAGGACAGCGCAAAGCCGCGCCGGCTGGCCAAGCTCTGGCAGCCAAGCGAAAACCCGCGCCGGCTCGCAAACGCAGCACCGGGCGTTAGCCGGGCATGCCGGCTTTTCCCGCGCGTCAGCTCGGCAGGGGTAAACAGCAAATTCCTGGTCCGATTTTCCATGCCGCCTGGTCCGATTTTGGATGCCGCCTGGTCTGATTCTCTATGACACCTGGTTTGGTTTTCTATGACAATTGACGAGCAAGTCCGCCGCAAGCTCGAACAGCTAGGAGTGCGCGAGGAAGCCGGGGTTGCTCAACTCTTCCAGCAATTGCGCGAGCAGATGGACCGCGAACTGCGCGCGCTCGCCGCCTCGGACGGCGGCGAGGAGTTCCGCGTGCGCTGGCTGGGACGCAAACAGGGCATTCTGACTGCAGCCAACGACAACTGGCTCAAGCCGGCGGTTCCTGAACTGAAGCGGTCCGTCGGACGCCTGCTCAACGAGCTAAAGCAGTACGCCGGAGAGGCGTTGGAAGCGCGACGCCGGGAACTGGAAGCGGCGCAGGAGGTGGCCCTCCCGGCCGCCCAGCGCCTGGACGTCACCCTGCCGGGCGTGCGCCGCACGCCCGGTGCTCGGCATCCAGTCCAGGTGGCGCTGGAGGAAATCCAGGAGATTTTCTTCTCCATGGGTTACTCGGTGGAAGTGGGGCCGGAGATCGAGAGCGACTACTACAACTTCGAAGCCCTCAACATCCCGCGCGGCCATCCGGCCCGCGATGTGCAAGACACACTCTACGTCAGCGAGGACTACCTGCTGCGCACGCATACCTCCCCCGTGCAGATTCGCACCATGGAGCGGCAGCCACCCCCGCTGCGAGTGATTGTCCCGGGCAAGGTCTATCGCCGCGATACTCCCGACGCCACGCACTCTTTCATGTTTCACCAGGTGGAAGGGCTGGCCGTGGATACTCACATCACCTTCTGCGACCTGAAAGGTACGCTCGACCATTTCTTGAAGTGCTATTTCGGCGAGCACGTGCGGACCCGCTTCCGCCCCAGCTTCTTCCCCTTCACCGAGCCCAGCGCCGAGGTGGACATCTCCTGCATCGGCTGCGACGGCCGCGGTTGCCGCCTCTGCAAGCACTCGGGCTGGATCGAGCTGCTCGGTTGCGGCATGGTGGACCCCGCGCTGTATCCCTTCGTCCACTATGATGCCGAGAAATATTCCGGCTTTGCTTTCGGCATGGGGGTCGAACGGTGTGCCATGCTCCGCTATGGCATTGACGACCTGCAACTGTTCTTCCAGGGGGACTTGAGGTTCTTGCGACAGTTTCGCTAAACAGGGTCCAACGTCTAAAGCTCAAGGCCCAAGCTTGATAAGGTTGAGCGGCTTACGATTTTGGACCTTGGACTCTAGACCTCGGACTAATGATCCATGCTCTTGGTCTCCAGTTGGCTGCGCGAGTTCGTGAACATTCCCGTCGAGGACCGGCAACTGGCCGAAGACCTGACGATGGCCGGCATCGCCATTGCTTCCCTCGCCAGCACGGACAACGGGGAGACGGCGCTGGAGACCGACATCACCACCAACCGCCCCGATGCTATGAATCACTACGGGGTGGCGCGGGAAGCCTCGGCCATCTACGACCGCGACCTCAAGCCTTACCAGGCCGCGCCGAAGGAGGACGCGCGGCCCGCGGCTTCCTTCGCTTCGGTGGAAATCGCCGCTCCGGACCTGTGCGCGCGCTACTCGGCGAGGGTCATCCTGGGCGTGAAGGTGGGTCCATCCCCCGGATGGTTGGTGCGAAGGCTGGAAGCAGCCGGGTTGCGCCCGATCAACAACGTCACCGACGTTACCAACTATCTGCTGCTGGAACTGGGCCACCCGCTCCACGCCTTTGATCTGGATCGGCTGGCCGGACGCAAGATCGTCGTACGGCGCGCGCAGGCCGGCGAAACCGTGGTCACGCTGGATGAAGTAGCACGCGAGATGGCCCCCCACAACCTGGTCATCGCCGACGCCGAGCGTCCGGTGGCCATTGCGGGGGTCATGGGCGGACTGGAGAGCGGCATCCGTGAGGGCACCACCAATGTGCTGCTGGAGAGCGCCTGGTTTGAGCCGCGCTCGATCCGCAAGACATCCAAACAGTTCGGGATGCACACCGAGGCCAGTCATCGCTTTGAGCGCGGCGCCGACCCGGCCATCTCCGGCCTGGCCGCCAACCGCGCCGCCGAGCTGATCTCCGCCGTGGCAGGCGGGGAAATCCTGCGTGGGCTGCTCGACGTTTTCCCTACGCCGCGGCCGCGATTCCCGATCGCTCTACGCCGGCGCGAGCTGGACCGCATCCTGGGGGAAGTAGTCCCGCCCGAACAGGTGGAGCGCATCCTGCGGCGTCTTGGCTTTCAGGTGGTCGTCGCCCCCGGCGCGGAGGAATGGACGGTGCTGCCGCCCAGTTTCCGGCTGGACGTGGAGCGCGAAATTGACCTGATCGAAGAAGTGGCGCGCCACTTCGGCTACCAGCGCTTTTCCAACCGCCTGCCCGTCTGGACCGGGGTGTCCCGTCGCGCGCCCCACTGGGATGAAGAATGCACCATGCGGGAAACAGCACGCGCGTTGGGCTATAGTGAAACCATCTGCTTCAGCCTGATCTCGCCGCGTGAGGCCGGGCAATTCTCCGGGCAACGGCCTGTACGCCTGGCGAATCCGCTCAGCGAGGAAGCCAGCGTGCTGCGCACCTCCAGTGTCCCCGGAGCCCTGAACGCCGTGGAGTGGAACCTGAACCGCGGCCAGCGGCGGATCCGGCTGTTCGAAATCGGCAAGATCTACCGGGAAACCGACGAGGGTTACCAGGAGCCGCCGGTGCTGTGCCTGGCTGCGTCAGGGCCAGCCGACGAGCCGTCGGTCCACGCGCCGACGCGCGAACTCGGCTTCTACGACGTGAAAGGGGACGTGGAACGTTTGCTGGAGCGGTTTGAGCAGCGCGGGCTTTCTTTTGATTCCGCCGTGGGCGTGGACTATTATCATCCGGGACGGGCAGCGCGGGCGATCATGGATGGCGAAGCCGTGGCGCGTTTCGGCGAAATCCACCCCAAAATCGCCGCTGTGCGTAAGTGGCGGCAGCCGGTGCTGGTGGCGGAAGTGTTCCTGGACCGTCTCTGGGCACGCCCGTTGCGCCGGCCGCGCTACGAAGCCTTGCCCCGGGTGCCGTCAGTGGATCGGGACTTTTCCTTGCTGCTTCCTGACGGTGTTACATTCGAGCAAGTAGCGCAGGTTGCGCGAAGGCCGGGCATCCCGGAACTGGCCGAGATTCGGCCGGTGGAGATCTTCCACGGCAAGGCGGTGCCGGAAGGCAAGTACAGTCTGCTCTTGCGGCTTGTCTTCCAGCGCCCCGAGCAAACGCTGTCGGATTCTGAGGTCAACCAGTGGAGCCGGGCGATTGGCACCGCCCTGGAACAAGAGTTGGGCGCCACCCTGCGGACCGAGCAACTGAAAACCTAAACTGGACAGATAGGAAATGGACCAACCGACTCCTGGCGGCGACCGGCAGACTCTGGAGCAGCTCCAGACGCTCGAGGAA
>JAKZXP010000111.1:0-3078 GCA_047514915.1 Terriglobia bacterium | reverse complement strand
GTCTACGATCCGGTAGTGCGAAACCGTCTGGCCCAGCACAGCAAGCAGCCCTCTTTCTTAAATCATGCTACGCGGCCCTGTGCAGGTAAGTCAACGCGCGGGGCGTGTTTCGAGACGTCCCGGCGACAGAGCAGACCTTGTGAGCGCGCCTGGAGGCGCAGAGAGAACCATGAGCCAGCGACAGCAAGCGCCGCGCCCACTTGCCGTTGTGTTGCCTGCTGGAGCCAACTTGATGTTTCCGGAGGACAGTGGCAGACTTGCCAGAAGCAGCGAGTGACCTGCGTGTTCGGAGCAGGAGAATCCTTGCTCGGCCCGAACCGCAGGCGTCGCGGCTTTGTTGGCCGAGAGCGAAACCGCTATGCCCGTGAAAGGCTTTGACCCTTGGAGCCGCCAAATCTTCCCGCAGCCCGAGTTGCGTCTACATCTGAAAGAGCCTGACTACCAGCGGCCGCTGCTCCAAATGACCGGCGAGCAGAAGCAGGCGATCCTGGAACAATTGACGATTCTCTACGGCAAAGAGCGCGCGGACGCCTGTTTTCCGGAAGTGGAGCGGGTGATGCGGGTTCATTATGCGCACCGCACCTCGCAAATGATTGAGGGGGACCGGCAGTTCAATCCTGTGAACCGCTTCACGGAGCGAGACCTGGTGGTGATCACCTACGGTGGGTTCTTGCGGGGAACGGCCCGGCACCCGCTTCAGATTCTGCACGACATGCTGCTCCTCTTCCTCCGCGGGATGGTAAACACGGTTCATCTTCTGCCGTTCTTCCCCTACAGCTCGGACCGGGGCTTTTCGGTCGTTGACTACCGGGAGGTCGATCCCAGCCTCGGTACCTGGGACGACATCGAGCGGTTGAGCCTTCGCTTTCGCCTGATGTTTGACGGAGTGATCAACCACGTTTCCTCGAAGAGTGAGTGGTTCCAGCAGTTTCTCAATGGCGACCCGCAATACCAGGACTTTTTCACTTGTTTCAACACGAAGGACGCCATCAGCGAGGATCACCTCCACCTCATCCTTCGGCCAAGGACAACCGAACTGCTCAGCCCGTTTCAAACCATGAACGGGGTGAAATATGTCTGGACCACCTTCAGCCGTGACCAGATTGACCTGAATTACAGAAACGAACGGGTGTTCCTGCGCATTCTGGAGGTCCTTCTTTCTTACGTGCGGCGGGGTGCCAATATCATCCGCATGGACGCGGCCACCTATCTGTGGGTCGAACTGGGCACCAGTTGCGCTCACCTGACCGGAACCCATGCCCTGATCAAGCTGTTTCGTGCGGTGCTGGACGTGGTCGCGCCCAAGGCGGCTATCCTTACGGAAACCAACGTGCCGCACGCCGACAACGTCGGGTACTTCGGAAACGGTTATGACGAAGCGCACATGGTCTACAACTTCGCGCTTCCCCCGCTGGTGCTGCACACGTTTCACACCGGCAACTGCCGGAAGTTATCGCAGTGGGCCGCTGACCTGATCACACCGTCGGAACAGACCACCTTCTTTAACTTCCTGGACTCGCACGATGGAATCGGCCTGCTCGGCGCAAAAGGACTCCTGAGCAACGAGGAGATTGACGCCCTCGTGAGGAAAGCTACCGAGCACGGCGGGTTGGTCTCTTATCGAACTGCCTCCGATGGTTCCCCCAGCCCCTACGAACTCAACATTCCCTGGTTTGACGCGATCAACCGGTTTGACGCCGGCGAGGACGACGATCTGCAGGTCAGTCGGGTGATTGCCTCTCGGGCCATTTCGTTGGTTCTAAGAGGCGTGCCGGCCATCTACATTGCCATGTCCTCCGCACGGGATATCCTGCCGGTGAAACCCTCCGACCTGGACGAGCCGAGAAGCATCAACCGCCGGCCAATGGATGAAGAGGGTCTTTTTGCCAGCATGAGCGATTCGACTTCTCTCCCTTACAAGATCATGTTGCGCTTTGGTGATCTGGCGGAACAACGGGTTGGCTGCCGGGCCTTTCATCCAAACGGGCCGCAGCAGGTTCTGATGCCCAGTGAATCTGTTTTTACCGTGGTCCGCCAGTCGCCGGATCGAAGCTCCCTAGTTCTTGCCTTGACCAACGTCACCGGCCGAATCGAGGAGGTGGCGATTCCCGAGTCGGACCTGCCCCGCAAGAGTCCTGCCTGGAAGGATGTTATCAGTGGGGAGAGTACTCAGCCGGAGAAGGGCTTCCTCCGTTGCAGGCTCGAACCGTACCAGGTGGCTTGGCTAACACCCCAGCAGTAAACCTCACACTGCGCGGTCGCAAGAAATCCGTGACCTGAGAAAGTTCCGCAACTCGTGCTGATCGCCTGACAGGGCTGGTGGCGGGTTCAGCCCTTTAGGGCGGCGAGGCCGGCCTCCGCGCACTCCACGTCCTGGTCCTCGGTGCCGCTGCTGACGCCGATGCCGCCCACCACCTGGCCATCCGCCACAATGGGCAGCCCACCGCGGATCGGGGTGATGCTGCCACCCGTAGCCAGGGGCAGGCCGATGGACAGCAGCACGCTGGCGTCCTGGGCGCTGGGCATGGGCCCGGTGGGCGAGCGTCGCGTCGCTGCCGAGACGGCCTTGGTAAGGGCCACCTGCACCGAGGAAATCTTGCCGCCGTCCATGCGGGAAAAGGCCAGCAGGTGACCGCCTTCATCCACCACGGCGATGCACTGCGGGACTCGGATTTGGCGGGCTTTGGCTTCCGCTGCCTCGACGATGGCCCGCGACCCCTTGTGCGTCAGTTTCGGCGCCTGTCGAATCATGCTACCTCCTGAGTCTCCTTGTCGGGACCTCTCTGACGATCGCGGCTTGGAGTCAAGGCTGCCCGCGTGTTCACAGCGGGAAGTAGTTAAGCAAAACCACTGCGGTAAGGCAATTCCACCGATCGCGATCGGCGGATGCCGATGGCTGCAGCATCTTGGCTACCTGACGCCGGTTACTTGACGTCGGTTACTTGACGGTGCCCGTCAGGCCGGCCCGGAATGAGCGACAATCCAGGCGCGACAGACCGCGAATCATGGCCGGTGACAGCAACGGGGTGTGGGAGACCTCGCCCAGGTGGTCGCCGATCACCCACAGATCCTGCTCGG
>JAKZXP010000110.1:0-2854 GCA_047514915.1 Terriglobia bacterium | reverse complement strand
TCCACGAACTGCGCGATTTCATCTACGCACGCTTCAAGGGGACCGAACAGACCCGCTCGCTGCTAGTCTCCTGCACCAGCTTTGGCTACCGGCACGGGATTCCCTCCGACAGCGACCTGGTTTTTGACCTCCGTTTCCTTCCCAATCCCAACTATGTCCCCCAGTTCCAGCACCTTACCGGAAAGCACCCGGGGGTGGCCCGCTACATCAAGAGCTTCCCCCAGACCGAGGAGTTCATCCAGCGCATCTCGGAACTGCTCATCTACCTGATTCCCCATTACATCCGCGAGGGGAAGAGCTATCTGACCATTGCCTTCGGGTGCACCGCCGGGCAGCACCGCTCGGTGACACTGGCAGAAACCATTCGTAAGCGCCTGTCGGAAGCCAGCTTCAACACCAAGGTGGTGCACAGAGATATCAACCGCTAACTCACCTTTTCCTTTACACCGGCCGCGAGGCGATGGTACTCTTGCTCGCTGTTTCACCAAAGTGAAGTTCGGCCTGTTGGGCTGCGGCCGGTGCAGCCATCCCTATACGGAAAGTAGAGTTAGCGCCTAAGTTGATGACGAAATTGTTCCGCGGCCAGGATGGGCCGCGCGCCTCCCACCGAGGTTGGCGCAGTTGTTCGCGCCACTTGAATCTCAAGCAGCCCCTGGAAATTCATTTTGAATGAACCGGGTCTGCTCGCACGGTTGGCGGTTGTTCCACAACACCCGGAGTTCCTTCGGTGTCGGATTGGACCCGCGATGGGGCTGCCTCTCCCTGCCGGCTATTCTTCCTTCCGGCTCGCGAAGTGTCCCCGGTGGGCGGACTGAACACAACGAGACATGCGCATTGTTGATGTGATTCGCAAGAAGCGGGATGGAGCAGAACTCACCCGCGAGGAACTGGCTCTGCTGGTCGAAGGGTACGGCCGCAACGAAGTGTCCGACTATCAGGCCGCCGCCTTCCTCATGGCGGTCTATTTCCAGTCGCTTTCCGACAGCGAGCTAGCCGACCTGACCGATCTGTATGTCCGCTCGGGAGTGACGGTGGACCTTTCGGAGCTGCCTGGGGTCAAAGTGGACAAGCATTCCACCGGCGGCGTGGGAGACAAGACAAGCCTGGTGGTGGCCCCTATCGTGGCCGCCGCCGGCTGCCGGGTGCCGATGATTTCCGGCCGCGGCCTGGCCCACACCGGGGGAACGGTGGACAAGCTGGAATCCATTCCCGGGTTCAACACCGCTCTGAGCATGGAACAATTCGAACAGGTCCTGCGCACCACCGGATGCGCCATCATTGCTCAGACGGCGGAGCTGGCCCCGGCGGACGGCAAACTCTACTCGCTGCGTGACGCCACGGGAACCGTGGAAAGCATTCCCCTGATCGCCGCCTCCATCATGAGCAAGAAACTGGTGGAGGGGATCGACGCGCTGCTGCTGGACGTGAAAACCGGGTCGGGCGCCTTTATGAAAAGGCAGACAGAGGCCCGGCGGCTGGCTCAGGCCATGGTAACCATTGGCCGCCGGATGGGCAAACGGATGCTGCCCCTGATTACGGATATGGACCAACCGCTGGGTAACGCGGTGGGCAACGCGCTGGAAGTGATGGAAGCCATCAATACCCTGCAGGGCAAGGGACCTCCGGACCTGACGGAGTTGTCGCTGGAACTGGCGGCTCGCATGCTCGCCCTGGCAGATCCCAACCGTAGCGGCGAGGAGGCCCGTGAGATGGCCAACTCGCTGCTGGCCGACGGCTCGGCGCTGGCCAAGTTCCGGCAGATCATTGAGGCGCAGGGAGGAGATGCGGGCGTGATCGAGGCCTTCGACCGCCTCCCCACCGCCGCGGCTGGCCACTCCATCACCACGCCCCGGTCGGGCTACGTGACCCAGGTGAACGCCGAGGACATCGGGATGGCAGCCGTGCTGCTGGGCGCCGGCCGCGAACGCCTGGATTCGAAGATTGATCACGCCGTCGGAATCGTAGTCGAGCGCAAGGTGGGCGAACAGGTCGAGGCCGGCGAATCCCTCTGCACCCTCTACTACAACGACGAGCGAGGCCTGGAAGAAGCCGTGCAGATGGTAGAAGACGCTTTCCACATCGCCTCGGCGCCCCCCGAGCCCCGGTCGCTTATCTATGAAGTAATCCAGTAGCAGCCCCCCAGCGGGGCAGCTATCCCCATGCTCCAACGCTTCACCGGGCTTCTGGGATTGCTGGCGATCCTGGGAATCGCCTACGCCCTGTCCAGCAATCGCAAGGCTATCCAGTGGCGGGTAGTGGTTTGGGGGGTGAGCCTGCAGTTTGCCTTTGCGCTGCTGGTCCTGCAGACTACCGTCGGGCGAACGACCTTTGGCTGGCTGGGTGAGCAAATCAGAAAGCTGCTCTCCTTCGGCCAATACGGTTCTTCCTTCGTCTTCGGCGAGTTGGGAACCCCGGGGAACACGGTAGCCAGCTTCGCCTTTCAGGTGCTTCCCACCATCATCTTTGTCGCCGCACTGTCCGCCATCCTGTACCACCTGGGCGTGATGCAGGTGATCGTACGAGCGTTCGCCAGAGTGATGGCTCGAGTGATGGGGACCAGCGGCGCTGAGTCGGTTGACGTGGCGGCCAGCATCTTCGTCGGACAAACTGAGGCGCCGCTGACCATCCGCCCTTTTTTGCCTACCCTGACTCGCTCCGAGCTGATGTGCATCATGACCGCCGGCATGGCCCACGTTTCAGGCGGCATCATGGCTGCCTACATCGCCTTTGGCATCGAGCCGCGTCACTTGCTGACGGCCGTGATCATGACCGCGCCGGGAACTATCGTGATGGCCAAGATGCTGATCCCGGAAACCGAGGAGCCGCAGACCGCCGGCCGGCTGCGTCTGGCGAT
>JAKZXP010000109.1:0-6692 GCA_047514915.1 Terriglobia bacterium | reverse complement strand
GGTGGGTGGAGCGCTGGCGGGCGCGGCGGCGGCTGGCCCCGCCGGCTCCCGACGTGGTCGAGCTGCGGCAGCCTGGCGCGGCCTGGGACCTGCGCGTCACCTCGGTCCGCCCCAAGTCGGACTGGCGTTCGCTGGTGCAGGTCGAGTACAACGGGGAGCTCTACCACATCTCCAGCAGCGCCACCGAGGTGGTGGATGGCCAGGCCCGCTTCCGCTATTACTTGAAGCGGTCCACCGCGGTTGGCGCCTTCCGCGGCATCGTGCGCTACGACCCGTTTGAATACTGGAAGCCCGACGGCAGTTGAAAGTCACCCGCATGGGAAAGCGGTTCGCGGTCCAATTCTTGACCAGCCTTCGAATCGCATGCTATAAATCCTGATTCGCCCCCACGGAAACCGCGCGTCCTGTCGGTCCACCGCGTGGGTGACGACGGCCAGCGCGGAGCGATCGCGCCCGAGGCCTGCAGCCGGAGCGGTTGCGGCTCAGGCCGTTGTTGTTCCCGGAGGAAATTGAATGTTGGCTGTTTGCAACCTTCTTGGCCTTGCTTTGTTCTGGCAAGGCGCTGCCGGCACCGATGGTCAGGGTTGGCTGCCGTTTGTAGTCGTGCTCAGCGCGCTGTCGCTGGGCGTAGCCGGCCTGCTGACGGCCTACGTGCTGCGGCAGGACACCGGCACCCCGCAGATGCAGGACATTTCCAACGCCATCAAAGAAGGCGCGGAAGCGTTCCTGCGGCGGCAATACACCACCATCGGCGGCTTGACCGTAGTGCTGGCCGCCATCATTTTCCTGGGGTATTGGCAAGGCAAAGGAGACCTCACGCTCGCCTGGCGAACCACGGTGGCCTTCATTGTGGGAGCCCTGTGTTCCGCCATTGCCGGCTTCAGCGGCATGTTCGTCTCCATCCGGGCCAACATCCGCGCCGCCAGCGCCGCGCGCACGAGCCTCAACCGAGCCCTGCAGATTGCCCTGCGCGGGGGGGCTGTGACCGGCCTGTCGGTGGTCGCCATGTCCCTGCTGGGGGTGGGCGGTCTGTTCTACTTCTTTGGCGGACTGGAGGAGCCGAAGGCCATTCCCTTGCAGCTTGTCGGCTTTGGCTTCGGCGCAAGCTTCGTGGCCCTGTTCGCCCAGTTGGGTGGCGGCATCTTCACCAAGGGCGCCGATGTGGGCGCCGACCTGGTGGGCAAGCTGGAGGCGGGCATCCCCGAGGACGACCCGCGGAACCCGGCGGTGATTGCCGACCTAGTGGGAGATAACGTCGGCGACTGCGCCGGTCGCGGTGCGGACTTGTTTGAGTCTACCGCCGCGGAAAACGTGGGCGCCATGATCCTCGGCGTCGCCCTGTACCCGCAATTTGGCCTGAAAGCCATCCTGTTCCCCTTGGTCGCCCGCGCCTTCGGTCTGCTAGCCTCCATTGCCGGCATCCTGGTGGTGCGCACGCGGGAGGACGCTGACCCCATGCAGGCCCTCAACCGCGGCTACTACGTGACGACGATCCTGGCCATTGTCGGCTTCTACGTCGCCGTGCACCAACTGCTGGATAACAACCTGTGGTTCTTCGCCGCCGGAGTGGTTGGCATCCTGACCAGCTTCGTGTTCGTCTACATCACGCAGTACTACACCGACTACCGCTACCGTCCGGTGCAATCCATCGTGCTCGCCTCCCGCACCGGCCCGGCCACCAACATCATCACCGGCTTTGCGGTGGCGCTGGAGTGCACGGCACTGCCGGTGTTGGCGATCTGCACCGCCCTGCTGCTCTCCTACTGGATGGGAACGCGCGCTGTGCCTGGCGGAGGATTCTACGGCACGGCGGTAGCCACGATGGGTATGCTGTCCACCGCCGCCTACATCCTGGCCATGGATACCTTTGGGCCCATCACCGACAACGCCGGCGGGATCATCGAAATGTCCGGGCAGCCTGAGGAGGTGCGGGTGAAGACCGACCGGCTGGACTCGGTGGGCAACACCACCAAGGCCCTCACCAAGGGCTACGCCATCGGCAGCGCCGCCCTGGCCGCCTTCCTGCTGTTCTCGGCCTACCTGGATGAAGTCAGCCTGCTGAGCGGGCGCCCCTTCCACACGGTGGACCTCGGCAAGGTGCCGGTGTTTTGTGGAGCGTTGCTGGGCGCCATGCTGGTGTTCCTGTTCAGTGCCTTCGCCATCAAGGCGGTGGGCAAAGCGGCCTACTACGTCATTGAAGAGGTGCGCCGGCAGTTCCGCGAAAACCCGGGCATCATGGCCGGTACCGCCCGGCCGGACTATGGGCGGTGCGTGGACATTGTCACCGTAGGCGCGCTGAAGGCCATGGTGGTACCCGGACTGCTGGCGGTGGGAATGCCGGTAGCCGTGGGCTTGGCGTTCAAGCACCTCGGCGTCGGCAGCCGGGGCCCAGACGATCTGATTGGCGCCGAGTCGGTGGCCGCGCTGTTGATGGTGGCCACCATCACCGGCATCCTGCTGGCCACGCTGATGAACAACGGCGGCGGCGCCTGGGATAACGCGAAGAAGTTCATCGAGACCGGTCAGTACGGCGGCAAGCGCTCGGAAGCGCATATGGCCGCCGTAGTCGGCGACACGGTGGGCGACCCCTTTAAGGACACCGCCGGCCCTTCCATCCACGTGCTGATCAAGTTGCTCGCCACCATTACCCTGGTCGCCGCCCCCCTGTTTATCTAGCAGGATGCTGAAAAAACCCCACACAGACTGAAGTCTGTGCCACCGCCCGCTCGCAAGTGGCTGACCAGCTCACAAGTTAGTGAAAAAGTGGCACAGGCTTCAGCCTGTGTGGTTCCTTCGGACATCTTCGATGGAAGTTTTTCAGCACCCTGCTAGTGTTGTGTCCCGGAAATACGTTGCCTATGTTTGTGTGCCTGTAGGACCGCTTGCTGACGCGCGCGGCTCTGTATTTTCAACGCGCTTCCGAGCCACGAGCGTGAGCGAGTTGGTCATGAACTTTGGTAGCGAATTTCCGGGACACGACATAGAATGCTGTTCCCCCGGGCTCGACGGCTGGCGCTCTCGTGCGCGGTGGGGGGCGCAAGACAGACGAGCCGCTTTCTCAGGATGAGGAGCCCGGCGATGTTGGCCGGTTCCCACCAGGGTTGATATAATAGAAAACTACCAGCGGCTGAATTGAATACGAGGCGCGATCGTGCACAACCGCATGCATTCCACGACGGTGCTGTGTGTCCACCGGGACAGCGGTGTGGTAATGGCTGGCGATGGCCAGGTCACTCTGGGCGACACCGTCATCAAGCACACCGCACGGAAAATTCGGCGGCTGTTCAACGACAAGGTGCTGGCCGGCTTTGCCGGCTCCACCGCCGACGCCTTTTCATTGTTTGCGCGCTTTGAGACCAAGCTGGAGCAGCACCAGGGCAACCTGCCGCGGGCTGCGGTGGAGCTGGCCAAGGAGTGGCGCACCGACCGCGTGCTACGGCACCTGGAGGCGCTGCTGCTCGTCGCCGACGCAAAGAACATGCTCCTGCTCAGCGGGCAGGGCGACGTCATTGAACCCGACGAGGGCATCGCCGCCATCGGGTCCGGCGGGTCAGTGGCCCTGGCCGCGGCACGCGCCCTGGCCAAGCATAGCGACTTGCCGGCGCGCAGGATTGCCGAGGAAGCCCTGGACATCGCCGGCAAGACCTGTATCTATACCAACAGCAACATCACCATCGAGGAGTTGTAATGGCGATCTATCTGCCTGGAGCCGTGGACGAGACGCCGGCGCTGGACGAGCTGACGCCTCGCGAGATCGTCTCCGAGCTGGACAAACACGTGGTCGGGCAGACGGCGGCCAAACGCGCGGTGGCCATCGCTCTGCGCAACCGCATCCGCCGCCAGAAACTCGCCCCCGAACTGGCCGAGGAAATCTTGCCCAAGAACATCCTGATGATCGGTCCCACCGGGGTGGGCAAGACTGAAATCGCCCGCCGCCTGGCGCGCTTGTCGAACTCCCCGTTCCTGAAGGTGGAAGCCAGCAAGTTTACCGAGGTGGGCTATGTCGGCCGTGACGTGGAGTCTATGATCCGCGACTTGGTGGAGATCGCCATTGACATGGTGCGGCAGGAGAAGCTGGAGGAGGTGACCGACAAGGCCGAGGCGGCCGCCGAGGAGCGCCTGCTGGACCTGCTGGTACCGCCTCCCCCGCCGACCGACGGCGACTCCGGCGAGAGCTACCAGCGCACCCGGGAAAAGTTCCGCCAGCAACTGCGCGACGGCAAGCTGGACGACCGGATCGTGGAGATCGAAGTCCGCGAGCGCAACTTCCCATCCTTCGAGATCGCCACCAACACCGGCGTGGAGGAGATGGGCGTCAACATCCGAGACATGCTGCCCGGCTTCTTCGGCCAGAAGACCAAGAAGCGTAAGGTGCGGGTGGGTGAGGCCGTGGACCACCTGATCCACGAAGAGGAGCAGCGGCTCATTGATATGGACCAGGTGACGCGCACCGCAGTGGAGCGCGTCGAGCAGTCCGGGATCATCTTCCTGGACGAGCTGGACAAGATCGCCGGGCGCGAGAGCGGGCACGGCCCTGACGTCAGCCGCGAAGGGGTGCAGCGCGACATCCTGCCCATTGTCGAGGGAACCACGGTGAACACCCGTTACGGCATGGTGCGCACCGACTACATCCTGTTCATGGCCGCCGGCGCCTTCCACGTCTCCAAGCCCTCCGACCTAATCCCGGAACTGCAGGGGCGCTTCCCCATTCGCGTGGAATTGCACTCGTTGACACTGGGGGACTTCGTCCGCATCTTGAAGGAGCCGAAAAGCGCCTTGATCAAGCAGTACATCGCGCTGCTGGAAACCGAGGGAATCCGGCTGCACTTCGCCGATGAGGCGATCGAGGAGATCGCCCGCAGCGCGGCCCAGGTCAACGAGCAGACCGAGAATATCGGGGCCCGGCGGCTGCACACCATCATGGAGCGGATCCTGGACGAGATCAGCTTCGAGGGGCCCGACCTGAAGAAGAAGAGCGTCAAAATCGACGCCGCCTACGTGCAGAAGCAACTGGCCGATATTGTCAAGGACCACGATCTCTCGCGTTATATTCTCTAGACCTTGCCTCTCACCGCGGAGCCGAAAACCACACCGGGCGACCGGATCGGGTGGGCCACCCGGCTCTGCCTGCTTTGCGGCTGCGCAGGTGCGCTGGTCGGCTGCGGAGTTCGGGGCGCACCGCTCCCGCCACTGCTGGACATTCCCCAGCTCGCCGAGATTCGCGGCATGCAGCGAGGGAACCGCGTGTGGCTGGCCTGGAGGACGCCCGCCCGCACCACCGAAGGCGCGACCGTGCGCCCGAAGAAGCTCGGCCCGGTGGAAGTATACCGGGCGGTGCTGCCGGGCTTGCGCGCCCAGGTGAGCCCGCAGGAGTTCCAAGCGGCGGCCTCGCGTGTGGCGTCGCTCCCCGCCCTCCAGGAGCAGTACAACGAGCCGGTGCCGGACGGCCGGGTGGGCAGCACCGCCGCCTACGCCGTGCGACTGCTGAACCGGCGCAGCGACAGCGCCGGCTTCTCCAATATTGTCGCTGTTCCCTTGCTGGCGGCCCTGCCGGCCCCGGCCGAGATTCGTCTGCAGGTCACCGAGCGGGAAATCCTGCTGGAGTGGCCACCGGTGCCTGGCGCCGCGGCTTATCACTTGTATCGCGCAAAGGGCGAAGGCCCATGGGAACTGGCCGCCAAAACCTCGCAGCCGGCCCACGCCGATGCGGCGTTCCACTATGGCCGCGACTACCGCTACCTGGTGCGGGCGGTCGCGGCCCAGGGGTTGTTTCACGCCGAGAGCCCCGACTCCCCGATCGCTTTCATTCGTCCCGAAGACCTGTTTCCGCCGCAAGTGCCGGCGGACCTGACGGCCTTGCTGGAGCCGACAGCCCCGCCGGCGGTGCAATTGTCCTGGAAGTCCAATCTGGAGCCTGACCTGGCCGGCTACAACCTGTTTCGCAACGAAAATGGCGGACCACCCCGTCAGCTCAACAAGGACCTGCTCGTTTCACCGACCTTCCAGGACGCCACTACCCGGCCAGGCACCACCTACTCCTACGCGGTGAGTGCAGTGGACCGGAAGGGAAACGAGAGTGCCCGTTCTCCGACGGTTCTCGTCCAACCCTGAACGAGGCCCCGACCGGGTGCCGTTGGAGATATTGGGAGGTCCACAGACGGGACGCAGAGGAAACGCACATGGGGCCAGGCCAACTCTTCGGCTTGGGGTTGATGGCAGGGGGGCTGCTGGCGGGCGGGCTCGCGCTGGGGCTTTCCTTGCGCTCCAGGAAGAGCCCTGCCGAGAAAGAGCGGGAACGGCGCCTGCGGATTAATGCCATCGGGCGCATTTGCGACGGTACGATCGTGGAGGTAACCGAACTGGAGCAGAGCGGCCGCCTCCTCCGGCTCCTCCATTACGGCTATTCAGTCGCCGGAGTGACCTATCCTGCCGCCCAAGACATTTCCGCGTTGGGCCACATGGCCGAGGCCGAGAAATTCTTTGAAGGCCTTCCAGCCAACGTCAAGTACGACCCCCAGAACCCGTTGGACTCCATCGTGGCGTGCGAATTGTGGACCGGACTGCTCTAACCGGGTACTGAAGAACTGCGGCGTGACCGCTCCCTGCCCGACCGCTCCCTGAAGGTCGCGGCTCGGCATCTGGTTCCGCCTGCAGAGCCGCGCGCGTCAATAGACGGCTCCCCGTCCCTGAAG
>JAKZXP010000108.1:0-2949 GCA_047514915.1 Terriglobia bacterium | reverse complement strand
CGATTCCGCAGCAGGTGACCGGGCGCTTCCGCCTGCTGGAGGTGGATGCCAACGACGCGGTGCTGTTGCGCAGGCGGAGCTTTGCCGCCCTTCGCTACGACGCCGTCTCCAACCTGGCAATACCCGACCCGAGGCTGCTGCGGGCCGAACCCACCGAGTATCCGGAGTGGATCGGGCCCCACCCGCGCGACTATTACTTGCAGCTGCCCTCCATGGATCTCCGCGTGGCGGAGCTGGCTCAGCAGGTCACCGCCGCTGCCGGCAATTCCTATGACCGTGCACGGCTGCTGGAGGAACACCTGCGCACTCAGTACGGCTACACGCTAGAGATGCCGTTCACTGGCGACGATCCGATCGCCGGTTTTTTGTTCGAGCAGCGCCGTGGCCACTGTGAGTACTTCGCCTCGGCCATGACGGTGATGCTGCGTACCTTGGGCATTCCGTCCCGTATCGTGAACGGCTTCCTGCCCGGCGAATTCAACGACATCTCGGAACTCTACGTGGTGCGGGCCAGCGACGCGCATAGCTGGGTGGAAGCCTACTTCCCCACTCTCGGCTGGATCCCCTTCGACCCCACTCCGGCCGCCGGAGTGCAGAGCCGGGGAACCTTCAGCCGCCTGGCCCTATGGCTTGACGCGTTTCAGGCCTTCTGGGTGGACTGGGTCGTCAACTACGACTTCACCCGCCAGTTCACGCTGATGCGCAACATGAACCGCGGTTCGCGGAAGGCCACGACCGAGACGCGCGATTACCTGCGGCAGCAGTACCAGGCGCTGGCCGCGCACCTGAAGCTGGCGCACGGCCGGCTGAAATCGCATCCGGCCACGCTGCCGGTCATGATCGGCGGTTTGGCCGCCGCTCTGCTGCTGGTGCTGGGCTCGGGACGGCTGCTAGCGTTCTGGCGGCGCTCGGCCGCGCAAGTGCGCAGCCGAGCGGGCCGCGCCACCGTGCGCGATGCCACCGTTGCCTACCAGCGCTTGCTGGACTTGCTGGCCCGCCGCGGCTATCGGAAGACGCCCAGTATGTCAGCGCGTGAGTTTCTCCCCGCTGTCCGGGACCCGCTGCTGTCCCCGCTGGTCGCGGAATTTACCGTGGCTTACGAGAGCGCGCGGTTTGGCGGGGCGGTCGACCTCGTGCCTCACCTTTACAGCTTGCTGGGTCGAGTTCAACAAGGCGCGCGCGGCTGACCCTGTGCTAAAATCTTGTCTTAACTCCGGCTCGTCTGTCCTGAGGTCTTCTTTGCCTAAAACTGGGCCTGAAGCTGGGCCGAAAGTTATGCCGAAAGTTATGCCGAAAAAAGTTGTGCCGAAAGTCGGATTTGTCAGTCTGGGCTGTCCCAAGAACCTGGTCGATACCGAGGTGATGATGGGCCTGCTGGCCCGTGGCGGGTACGAGTTGACACCCCGCGCCGAGGAGGCCGACGTCTTGGTGGTCAACACCTGCAGCTTTATCAACCCCGCCAAGAAGGAGTCCATTGCTGCCATCCTGGAGATGGCGGAGCACAAGAAGCGAGGTACGGCGCGCAAGCTGATTGTGGCTGGCTGCCTGGTGGAGCGCTACCGCGAGCAGATCCAAAGAGAAATTCCCGAAGTCGATGCGGTGGTGGGCATCAACGAGGTGGAACGCATTGTCAGCGCCTGCCAGGACACGGCTCCAGCAGAGTCGGCGCTGCCGCCGGTGCTGGATCCATACCTCTACCACGACCTGACGCCGCGGGTGCTGACCACGCCGCGGCATTACGCGTACATTAAGATCAACGAAGGCTGTGACCACCCGTGCAGCTTTTGCATCATCCCCAAGCTGCGCGGCCCGTTCCGCAGCCGCCGTTTCGAATCGGTGGTTGCCGAGGCGGAGCGGCTGTTGTCGCAGGGAGTGCGGGAACTCGTCCTGGTAGGGCAGGACACCACATGGTATGGGGAAGATCTGGGAATCCGGGATGGCCTGGCGCTGCTGCTGGAGCGGCTGGCGCAATTGCCCGGGCTGGAGCGCGACGGCGGCTGGATCCGGTTCCTCTACTGCTACCCGAACCGGGTCAGCCAGCGGCTGCTGGACACCATCGCCGCCTGGCCGGCCCTGGTGAAGTACCTGGATATTCCGCTGCAGCACGCCAGCGCCTCGGTGCTGAAGCGCATGCGTCGGGGGCAGGATGGGAACCAGTTCCTCAAATTGCTGGAGCGCATCCGCCGCACCATCCCCGGGGTGGCCCTGCGCACTTCGATGATCGTCGGCTTTCCGGGCGAGAGCGAAGCAGATTTCCGGCAACTCTGCCAGTTCGTCGAGGCGGCGGAATTTGACCGGCTGGGTGTTTTCGCCTATTCGGATGAGGAGAACACCGCCAGCTACCAGCTCGACGGCAAAGTGGACGGGCGCACGATCCACAACAGGCGCCGTCGCCTCATGGCCATTCAGCGGAAGATCTCCCGGCGCAAGAACCGGCAGATGGTTGGCAGCAGCTTCGACCTGTTGCTGGAAGGGGTGTCACAGGAGAGCGAACTGTTGTGGGAGGGCCGCCTGGCTGGCCAGGCGCCGGAGATCGATGGCAAGGTGCTGATCCACGACGTCGCTGGTCGCCCGCCTGCGGCGGGTTCCTTCGTTCGGGTCAAGATCACCCGGGCGCTGGACTACGACCTGCTGGGCAAGGTTCTGCCCGCGGAGCCGGTGGAACGTCGCGCGCCCGTGCTGGCTGTGTTGCGGGAGGAGTATGCAGATACGGTGCCCCATCTGCAAGAAGCCCGTTGAACGGCGCTCTCCGCTGTCGCCCTTCTGTAGCGAGCGCTGCCGGTTGATCGATCTGGGCAATTGGGCTTCGGAACGGTACGTGATCCAGACCCCGCTTCCCGACGTGGAGGAAGCTGGAGAGTCAGCGCGGGGCGGGTCCCGGAGGGAAACGGAAGGGGAAGACGCCGAAAGGGAGGGGACCGGAAGGGAAGGGAAAAGATAAGCAAGTGG